>JAZFSR010000377.1:0-4097 GCA_036446295.1 Candidatus Aminicenantaceae bacterium | reverse complement strand
CAGCTCGAGATCCTGTGTGACCTTGCGGGTCGCGCCGATCATGACCTTTGGCAAGCCAAGCTCGTCTGCCAGCAACTGCCGCAGCGGCTCGGCGAGCTCAGTGAGTCCGTCGCGGCCCCCGACCCCGTAGCCGACATCGATGATGAACTCGGCGTCCTCGAGTGTCAGCTCGCCACCAGGAGCATTACGCCTGCGACCTCCCGGTCGAACCTGGCCGCGGCGTCGCCTCCCACAAGGCCTCGGCTAGTTTTCCCTGGAAGCTTTCATGCCCAGGATCAGTCGCGTCAATCGCTGGGCGGTAAATTCTGGTCGCCTCAGCATCAGCCTTTCCCTTGATTTCCTGAGCGGTCTTGTAAGCTCCGGACTGGATCCTCTTTAGTTCTCGCTCTTTTTCACCGCGAATTTCGGCGCTTCTCCCGTCTCCTTCCGAGCGGTATTTAGCGGCGATCCTCTGGCGTTCGGCGATCATACGGCCAAAGACTTCCTGGCGAACTTCCTCAATATAATTGATCCGTTTTATCCGAACATCCTTGAGTTCGATCCCGATTGCAGGCGTGATTATTGAAGAGGCCTTCAAAATGATTTCGGTGATATTATCCCGTCCTGTTTCAATAGTAACGACTTCCTCTCTCTCGGTTAAGACGCCGGCCTCTTCCGTTTCTTCGAACACTCGATTTGTGGAGCGGACAACCTCTTCCAGATCATAGTTGGCGATGGCATTTCGTGTCTCTCCATCAATGATGTCGTCCAGCCGGGATTGAGCTCCTCGCTCATCCCTGACGCTCTGGAAAAAGACAAGAGGATCGCTGATTCTCCAGCGGGCATAGGTATCGATCTCTATGAATTTTTTATCCCTTGTGGGAATCTGGTTGACATCTCCATTCCACTCCAACCATCGTTTTTCGAAATAGGTGGCTTGCCGGATAAAAGGCAGCTTGATGTGTAAACCAGGGTTGGTCACGGCTTCGCCGATTGGCTTCCCGAATTGAAGGATGATCACCTGGTTCGTTTCTTTAACGATATAGAATGAATTAGCGATGACTATGATGAATCCCACAAGCAAGGCCATCGAAATAATGAGTTTTGTCTGCTTATTCATTTTTTCACCTCCTCGCCCAAGTTGAGTAGAGGCAGGACATTCTGCAGTTTTTCATCAATAAAAATTTTCTTGCTTATCTTGGGAAGGATTTCGGCTATAGCTTCTAAATAAAGACGTTTTCTCGTCACAAGCGGTGCGCGCACATATTCCCGGTAGATAGCCATGAACCTTGTGGCATCTCCCTCGGCATTATTGATCCGTTCCATGGCGTATCCTTCTGCGGCTTGAATCGATTGGTTAGCTTCACCCTCAGCCTTGGGGATTTCCTGGTTGTACTCGGACCAGGCCTGGTTGATTTTTGTCTCTTTTTCCTGGACGGATTCGTTGACTTCGTTAAACGAAGGTTTAACAGGATCGGGGGGATTAACATCCTGGAAAATGAGCTGATCTACCTGAAGGCCGATTTCATAAAGATCACACAGGCGCTGGAGTTCTTCCTTGACTTCCAAGGCGATCCTGGCCCTTCCCACTGTGATGATTTCATCGACGGAATTATCACCCACAAATTTCCTGACCACAGCTTCGTTCATGTATCGGAAGGTGGTTTCGGCATCCCTCAATTTAAACAGGTAGTTGTACGGATCCTTAATTTTGTACTGGACGATCCATTCTACGATTGCGACGTTCAAATCTCCTGTGAGCATCTGGGCTTCTTCTAATGTTTCTCTTGTGACGGCATATTGTGTTTGAATTCCGGCACTGGTCGTTCGGAACCCAAATTCTAGCTTCAATTGTCTTGCGACAGGTACTTTTATGAGATCTTCTACTCCGGGAATTTTCAGATGGAGTCCAGGATTCGACATTCGGACATATTTTCCGAATCTGAGAATGACGCCCACCTCCTCAGGATTGACCTGGTAGAATGATCCTGCAAGAACGACAACAACAACAAGGCCGATCACGATGAGCTTGATCGTTCTCGGTTTCAATTGAGGGAGTTTAATGTCAAGTTTTGGGAAATCACCATTTGTCATGTGTTCCTCCTTTTTCTATAAAATAAAATTGTATAGTAACACAGAATTTATTGAGAAGCTATCATTACTAAATGGAGTTTTCACTTATGAGATAATACGTTTCAATAATGCACTTTATTCAATCAGGGAGGAGAGAATTGAGTCTAGATTCTCAAGATCTGTCTGGTGAACGGCCGAAGCCGTCTTATCCAGAGCCGAGAGAGATTTTAGCCCCGTTCCCGTGATGACCAGAACAATCTGATCATCAGATGAAAAAGCGATTTGTTCTTTCATCTTGAAAAGACCTGCAAGAGTTGTGGCAGAAGCGGGCTGACAAAATATGCCTTCGGATTCTGCCAATAATTTTTGAGCGGCGAGGATGTCCTTATCGTTGACCATGATCATCTGTCCTCCGAACTCGTTCAAAAGTTTGAGCACGATATTCCCGCCGGGAGGATCGGGATTGGAGATGGCATGTGCGATCGTCTGGCCTTTTTCAATCCGCTCCACTTTTGATTTTTTTGACATAAAAGCTTGAGCTATAGGGGAACACCCTTCCGCTTGAACTCCAATAAATTTGGGCAGTGACTGTATAAATCCCTGTTTTTGAAGCTCCATAAAAGCTTTCATTAAACCGGTGATGTGCCCGCCTGCGCTTACAGGCACAACAATATACTGCGGGGGATTGAGTTCAAATTCCAGATAAATCTCGAATCCGGTTATTTTGTAGCCTTCAATCCGGAAAGGATCGACAGAATTCATAAAATAGATTTGATGTTTCCTCCCCAAATCCAAACTTCGGAAAAACAGTTTGCCGTAATCTCCTCTGACCTTGATGAGATGGGGGCCGTGGACCAACGTCGAAATAATTTTCTCTGATGATGTATCCTCTTTGACAAGAATAAAGGTCTTCAGTCCGGCTCTTGCCCCAAAGGCGGCTGTAGAGGATGCCATGTTTCCCGTAGAGACCGTTCCGATTTTATCTATGCCTAACTCCACGGCTTTCTGAACGGCCACAACCGTCCCCCTGTCCTTGAAACTCCCTGTTGGATTGAGGGTTTCATTTTTGACAAATGTTGAAGGCAGATTGAATTTTTTTTTCAGATTGTTTAAGGGGATAAGAGGAGTGTCTCCTTGACTGAGGCAGAGGTTGGAATCGATGTGCTCTAAAGGGAGAAAATCCAGGAATTTATTTAATGAGTTTGACCTCTCAAAAAAAATGGTCTTTTTGGATGAAGAGACAGGGAAGAGAAGAGGTTCCCGGCACTCGGAACAGAACGTCATAAAAGGATTCACAGGGAAGGTTTTTTGACAAAAAAGACATTCCAAATGTTCCATTACGACCAGTGTATAAGATAAAAGAATACACTGTAAAGTGAATTAAAGGAATTAAAGGGACATCATACTTAATTCTCAGGAATTAAGTATGATGTCCCTTTAATTCCTTTAATTCATAACTAAAAAAGAGTACAATCAACCATCACGATTTTGCCTATGAAAGACGATGAATTCTTTATGCAGCAAGCCCTGTTGGAGGCCGTTCAAGCTAAAGAGAAAGGAGAGGTTCCCGTAGGGGCCGTGTTGGTGGCAGATAAAAAAATATTCAGCCGTGGGTTTAACAGCACGCTAGAAAAGAATGATCCAACCTCCCATGCTGAAATAGTGGCCATCAGAAAAGCTTGTGACTTGAGGAGTAATTATCGGCTTCCGGATTGCGACCTCTATGTGACTCTTGAGCCGTGTGCTATGTGTCTTGGAGCCGCTGTCCAGGCGAGAATTCGCCGATTGGTGTTTGGCGCCCCTGATCCCAAATCCGGTGCTGTGGAATCGATTATGCGCTTTCCATTTGATCGCACGAACCACTGCATAGAGATAAAAGGCGGTATTTTGGCGGAAGATTGTGGCCGGATTTTGAAGGATTTTTTTAAAGATAGACGATAAATAGAATGAAGGACATGAAAACGGAGAGGTGGCCGAGTGGTTGAAGGCGACGGTCTCGAAAATCGTTATTCTGGATTTCCCAGGATCGTGGGTTCGAATCCCAC
>JAZFSR010000376.1:0-11591 GCA_036446295.1 Candidatus Aminicenantaceae bacterium | reverse complement strand
CACCGTGTCTCAGTGCCATATCCTCCTTGAAATAGGGGGAAAAACGAAGATGTCCATTGTTGACTTGGCTTCGGTTTTGAACCTGGATACGAGTACTCTCAGCCGTTCGATTGACGGTTTAGTCAGCATTGGCCTTGTCAGTAGACAGCAGAATCCCAATGACAGAAGGTATGTCAGCATTTCACTGAGCGAACAGGGAAAAAGGGTCTATGAGTCCATTGAAAAAGCAAATAATGACTATTTTTCAAAAATATTTCGATTGATTCCTGAAGATAAACATGATCAAATCACAGAGAGTTTTCTATTGTTTTTTGAGGCTATGAAAGCGGTTAAAGACGAAAACTGTCTCTGTGGAGAAGATCCAAAAAGGATTGAGGAGAGATGAGCATGTTAGAAAAGACTTGGTGGATGACCTCACACATTGAGACAGACGGGGGTGGGAAGATTCCAAGGATTTCGACTTTGCTGACTCAAAAGGACAAGCTCGGGCATCTAAAAGTCCGTTCGGGAATTCGGCGTACGAAGTATTCGGTTCCTCCAGGGCTTTACGGTGTAGGAAATCCGGACTCAAATTCCCCGGTGTTAGTTTCGGCCAATTATAAGCTGAGCTTTGATAAACTCAGGATGGAATTGGAAGGGATGGATGCCTGGATCTTAGTCCTGGATACCAAAGGTATCAATGTCTGGTGTGCGGCCGGAAAGGGAACCTTTGGAACGGATGAGTTGGTGAAACGGATAACGGACGTCAAGCTTGACCGGATTGTCTCCCATAAAAAATTGATTTTACCCCAGTTAGGGGCTCCCGGCGTTGCGGCTCATGTCGTAACGAAAAAGACCGGATTTAAAGTATTCTATGGTCCGGTTTTGGCAAAAGATATCCGACAGTATATACAGGCAGGAAATAAAGCCACACCGCAAATGCGTGCTGTCCGGTTTCCCCTCCGCGAAAGACTCGTTCTGACGCCGGTTGAGATTGTGGGTGTTTATAAACCTGTGTTGATCATAACGCTTTTCTTGTTGATTTTGGACCTTTTCGGTCTCGATATTTTTCCTGTGAAGGATTTACTCCCTTACCTAGGAGCGATCCTGGTCGGAACCTTCCTTGTTCCCACCCTTCTCCCGTGGATCCCCGTAAGGGCATTTGCTCTAAAAGGCTTTCTCTTAGGAATCATTTATGCCTTTGTTTTAAACATCTCTTTAGGATATATTCTTTCTCCCGATCCGAACTGGAAGCAGGCACTGGTCTTTTTCCTAACTCTTCCTGCGCTGTCTTCTTTTTTGGCTATGGGTTTTACAGGATCTTCCACATATACATCTCTGTCAGGCGTTGTGCGGGAGATGAAGTTTGCGGTTCCATCAATCATCATTGCAGCGACTTTAGGATTTGGATTCATGATCCTGATGCTATTCGTTCGATTCTAGAGGATAGACAACTAGGGAGAAGTGAAAAAAGATGAATAATAGATATCTAAAAAACGTCGTTACTTTGGAATATAATAGTGACAAGTGCACTGGCTGCGGTATATGCGTGGATGTTTGCCCTCATGCAGTCTTTCGGATGGAAAACAAAAAAGCCGTCATCACGGATCGGGATCTTTGTATGGAATGCGGTGCCTGTGAGAGAAACTGTCCTTTTTCAGCTCTCTCAGTCCGTTCCGGAGTCGGGTGTGCATGGGCGATTATCCTGAGTGAATTGAAGGGGAAAGATCAGCCTTGCTGTGACTGCGGTGAATAATCCAGGTTAGGAAAGAATGTCTTCCAGGAGGTAATATTTCCCGAGAGGGGGCATAAGCAGGATACCGTTGCTGCATGGTTTGAGCTGAGCTATTATCTCTCTTGCGATAGAGACGCCCTCTTTTTCCGCATCTTTCCCTTTTTTCTGTTCCATCCTTTTACGGAAGTCTTCAGGTATCACGATGCCGGGAACCTCATAGTGGAGATATTCGGCATTCCTGAAGGATACAAGAGGGAGAACACTCGGGATTACCAAAACACCTTTTTTTTGCAGCGACCGGAGTGTTGTGCAGCTGGCGCTTACATCAAAAACAGGCTGAGTAATGATATAGTGAGCGCCTTTTTGAAGTTTGCTTTTGGCTTTTTTGATTTCCTGGGCTTCTTCAAATCCTATTCCCATGCCGACACCGATAAAAAATTGTGTCTGTTTCCCAATAGGATTGCCGAGGATATCCCGTCCCCGGTTTAAAGCCGACATCATCTCTACCAGACCCTCGGAAGTGAGATCGTAGACTCCGGTGGCAAAGGGATAATCTCCGATTGAAGGAGGATCTCCTCCTAAAGCGAGAAAATTATCGAGCCCCAGCGCCGATGCGCCTAGGAGATCGGATTGGATACCGAGGATATTCCTGTCCCGACAGGTGTAGTGAACGATAATTTCTTTCCCCAGGCTCTCCTTAAGAAGCCTTCCCGTGGATATGGGAGACATTCTCGGTCTGGCCATAGGACTGTCGGCAACGTTGAAAACATCTACGATGTTCGAAAAAGGTTCCAGCCGTTTAAGGATTTTATCAAAGTCAGAATCCCTTGGAGGATCGACTTCGAGGGCTATAACACCCTTTTTTTCCAGCATAAGTTTGAGATTGGAAGTGATTTTTTCTTCTTTGAAGACGACTTTCTTCTCGGCCACTTCCATGGTGATGATTTTTCTCTTGCGCGGCGATAAACCTTCGAGGAGTTGACTCAAAGCCAAAATGTGTTCCGGAGTGGTGCCGCAGCATCCTCCAATGACCTTGACTCCGGCATCCAGGAATTTTTTGCCGTATTTTGCGAAGTACTCCGGATTGGATGGATAGACGAATCTTCCCTGGACAAACTGGGCCGTTCCGGCATTCGGCATAGCAGAAAGATCTTTGGCTGTCACCGAGCCCATTTTTTTCACGGCTTGAAACACGCCCTGAGGGCCGATCCCGCAGTTGGAGCCAATGACCTCTACCGCGGTCTTATCCAGTTTAAGGGAGACTTCATATGGATTTTTCCCGAAGAGAGTAAGGCCGTTGTTTGGGAAAGACATCTCCGCGATGATAAAAATATGGCTGTCTAATTTTTTAGCTGTTTGTATGCCCAACAGAAGTTCATCTAAATCGGCAAATGTCTCGAATAAAAGAAGATCGACGCCTCCATCCAGAAGAGCTTCCACCTGTTCCCGGAAAATTTCGGCTTTTTCTTTCACTGCCAATTTTTTTTCCCGGCCAAGGGGCCTGGATATGGGCCCGACAGATCCGGCCACGAAAAAATCTTTTTTTGCCGCTCTTTTGGCCAGCCGTGCTCCATAGTAGTTGATTTCCTTTGCTTTCGGGCCAAGGCTGAAAAATTCTTCGAGGATGAATCTGTTAGCGCCGAATGTATTGGTGGTGATGATTTTTGCCCCGGATTTGATGTACTCCTTGTGGATTTCAAGAACAACTTCGGGCATGGAGATATTCAGCTCATCATAGCAGTGCCCCTTGGATATACCTTTGATGTAGGTTTGTGTTCCTATGGCCCCGTCAAAGAGGACATAATTTTCATTGTCAAAATAGTCTTTAAAATTCATTTTGATTGACCTGTGATTTTTTCAATTTTCCGGATCCCATCCATGGCATCCTTTCCATAGGCGTCGGCCCCGATCTTTCTGGCATAAGAAGGAGTGACGGCGGCTCCTCCAATAATGACCTTTATGCCGGGGGCCTTCTTTTTTCTAAGCTCTAAAATCCGCTCCATCTCATCCATTGTTGTTGTCATGAGGGCGGACAGCCCTATAACATCAGCTTTTTTTGAAATGGCGGTGTCGATAATCTTTTCGGCTTTTACATTTTTCCCCAAATCCCAAACGTGAAAACCGTAGTTTTTCATAACCAGCGACACAATATTTTTCCCGATGTCGTGGAGATCTCCGTGGACGGTTGCGAGGACGATCTTTAGTCTTGAATCGGACCGTTCCTTGACATCGAGATGTTTATTGAGAACTTCTGATGCCGCTTCCATAGCTTCTGCTGAAAGGACGAGCTGGGGGAGGAAGAAGGTTTTATTCTCGTAAAACTCTCCCGCTTTTTTCAAGGCCGGAGATAAAATTTTATCTAAGATACGGAATCCCTCCCATCCCGTTTCGATTAGAGTTTTCGTGGCTTGCGCGGCGGCTGTTTTTTCACCTTCAAGGACAGCCGTGTACAACAAATTTTCCGGTTTTTCCGGCTTTTTTCTTTCTGACTTATCTATGACGATCTCCGGTTGTTTTCTGTAAATGGCAATAAACAAACGCATCCCATGCTGTTTGTTAAGGATGGCACTGCTGGATTTTGTCATGGCCATCAGATCTTTGTCCATGGGATTAAGAATGGCGGAATCCAGGCCGCGTTCGATGGCCATGGGGAGGAATGCGGCATTAAGGAGTCCTCTTTGTGGAAGCCCAAAAGAGAGGTTGGAAAGTCCGAAGACAGTGGCCATGTCGAGATTTTTTATTTTTGCGATAGTTTTAAGTGTTTCCTGTGCTGTTTCAGGAGCCACGGAGACCGTGAGCACCACGGGGTCCGCCAGGAGATCCGTGTTGGATAGACCGTATTTGAGGGCTTCCTTTTGCAGTTTTTCTATGATTTTGAACCGGTCCTCCGCCTTTTCCGGTATTCCCTTTTCATCCATGGCCAGCAGGATCACTGAGGCACCGTATTTTTGAGCGAGAGGAAACAGTCTCTCATACGTCTTCTTGACACCTGTAATAGAATTGATGACGGCTTTTCCAGCATATGATTGAAGAGCTTGTTCTAGAGATGTGGCGTTGAGGTTGTCCAAAAATAGCGGCAGTCTTGTGATACTCTGGAGTTCCCTGACTGCTCCTGCAAAAAAGGAGGGTGCGGTTTCTCCCTTTTTTCCTAGGTTGATATCCAGAGCATCGGCTCCGGCTTCCTCTTGTCTTCTGGCATACTGCCTCACGAGTCCGAGATTTCCAGCTTCCAGCTCTTTGTTTAAAATATTTCGTCCAAAGGGATTGATGTTTTCTCCAATGACACGAAAGGGGAGGGGACTGCCGATGGTTAGAACGGCATTGCGGCTCGAGGCCCGGAAACTAGAGTCCGGAGTATGTCTGGGAATGGGCTTTTTCCCTTTGAGTTCTTTTGCGATTTTAGTTATATACTCCGGAGTCGTCCCGCAGCACCCTCCGATGATATTCGCTCCCAGTTGATAATATTTTCGAGCATAGGCAGCATATTCTGCAGGTCTCAGAGAGTAAGCGGCAGTACCGCCTTTTTTCTGAGGAATTCCTGCATTGGCATAGACAATCAGAGGCCGTGTGGAGTGGAGGATAATTTTTTCCAGGAACTTCTCATAATCTTCGGGATGGGCACCACAGTTGATCCCGAAAATATCTGCCTGGGAAGATGCGAAAGTTACAGCGGCTGTCTCGGGATCGGAACCGGTTACTGTCAGTCCTCCTTCCAGCGGAAAAGACACAGAGAGAGAGACCGGCAGCGTTGTATTTGCTTTTACGGCCTGGAGGGCGATTTTTCCTTCAAGGATGTCAATCTGCGTTTCGATAAAAAGAAGATCTGCGCCTTCTTCTTCCAATATTTTGGCCTGTTCGGCATAAGCATCATAAACGTCGTTTTCATCGAGTGGGCCAAGAGGTTTGATCAGCTGTCCGACCGGTCCCAATGAACCGGCAATGTAAACATGCCCTCCGCCCCTGGCTTCAACGGCCGCATCGAGGGCGGCGGCATTGATGGATTTGATTTTGTCTTCAGCACCGAAGTCTGCCAGTTTTATCCTGTTGGCCCCGAACGTGTTTGTGGTGATGATATCGGCTCCGGCCTGAATATAGTCTTTGTGTATGTTTATAAGGACATCTCTGTTAAGGAGGTTCAGTTGTTCAAAAAAAACCACTTTTTGATCCAGCCTCCTCAGGATCTCTGTTCCTAACCCACCGTCGAGAATGAGCACTCGGTCCTCAAGAAGTTTTTCAAGATTCATTCTTCGACTCCCAAAATGGCTGTCACGGTTTTTCTTGGTGAAAGGATGAACTTTTTGTCCAGGACAATGTTGAGGCCGTCAAGGGAAAGTTCCCTAAACATGTCTTTCTGGAATGAAAGAGGCAGGTCTCCATAACCCGGGCTGAACCGCTGGGTAAGAGTTTTTTTGGCTTGTCTTGCCAGAGTCAGGAGATAACTGTTTAACGCATTTGCAGACGCTTCTGCGGCTTCAGAACCGATCGTATCCAAAACGAGTGCGTTTTCGAATTGTTTCTCCTTTGTGTATCGGCCGGCTAATTTTTCCAGGCCAGAACCTATTGTAACAGCCATAAAGACGACTGCATAGGAATATTTAAGAAGATTTTTGACGGAATGACTCTCTAAGGAGGTTGTCGAATCCAGGAGAGTGATAGAATCTCCTTTTTTTTTGATACGCCTGATGATGTAGGCTCCCTTAGCTTCAATCAAATTCTCGGCGTCTCGGAAGGATTTTTCAACGCGGTCGAACATTATCTGGGGAAGTTTTGTCCGGTCTTTTTTATAGCCGAGAAGGGAATAGACGGCCTTTTTATCTAAGGAATACTGAATATCCCCAATGATCTTTAACCGGTCAAAATCCATTTTTTCTGAATTATTTATAAAAACTGCCGACACCAACAACTATCCTATCAAAACCCATCTTGTTTGTCTTAGATCAATGAAACCTTATGACCCGGAGCAGCGGTTCCAACCACAGTTGGGACAGGTGGGACATTTTTCGTCAGGAAGAGAGGCGCCGCAAACTTTACAAATGATATCGAACAAATCTTTGGAGTTGTTATCTATCTCTCCGATGTGTCTCTCCAGAACCTTGGCGATGGCATCGGGAAGGGATTGGACCAGACCGCCTTCGGTAAATATCGGCTCTGAACCACCAATCCCTTTGAGCTGCGCGATGATCTCTTTGGGTTCCACTCCACTTCTCATGGCAAGAGAGATAAGACGTCCAAGGGCTTCCACATCGGCCATAGTAGAATAACCGCTTTTTCCGATACTGGCGAAGACCTCGAAGGGTTTCTTGTTAAAATAGGAAATAGTAACATAGAGATTGCCGAATCCTGTATTGATTTTGTCTGTTACGGAGGGGAGTGAGTTGGGCCGTTCTTTTGGATGAATGCTTTTCAGGGGGAGGGATTTGTACAGGACCTGTTCGGCCCGGCAGCCGTCCCTGTAGATAGTGATGCCCTTTGTGTTTAACTCGTCGGCGAGAAGATAGGCCTTCTCCACATCTTCAAGCGAAGCTGTATTCGAAAAATTTATGGTTTTTGACACCGAATTGTCCACATGTTTCTGGAATGCAGACTGCATTTTGATGTGCCATTCAGGAGAAATATCGTGGGCTGTGACGAAATATTCGGGAACGTCCTCATTTGCGTGGGCATCCTTCCATTCTTGAAAAATGGGATGAATGTCTTTGAGCTCTTTGTCAATGATTTTAGAAATGAATTCAAAGGCAAATACAGGTTCGATGCTGGATGAACAGCCGGCCAGGCGTGCGATGGTTCCTGTTGGAGCGATGGTGAAGACTGTGGCGTTTCGCATGGCCTTGTCCTTGTAGACAGATTTATCTATGTTTGGAAAACTGCCTCGGCTTTCGGCTAAATTAATGGACTCGCTCTCTGCAGTTTTTCTCAAAAATGCCGCGATCTTTTCGGCCAGCTGCAGAGCTTCCTCCGAATCGTATTTGATTTTCATCTTTATCAGAAGATCGGCCCATCCCATAACACCCAATCCTATCCGGCGGTTCCTTTTTGTGATCTCTGCGATCTCGGGAAGAGGATACTTATTGACCTCAATGACGTTATCCAGGAAGCGGACGGCCACAGGGATGACCTGTCCGAATCTCTTCCAGTCAAACTGAGTTTGATCCTTTGGATCAAAAAAATTGAGAAGATTTATAGACCCCAGATTGCATGATTCGTAGTCATGAAGAGGCTGCTCTCCACAAGGATTGGTAGCCTTAATGGGACCCAGGTGTTTTGTTGGATTGTGTTTATTTATTCGGTCAATAAAAATGAGTCCGGGATCTCCAACAGCCCAGGCCGATTCGACGATCATGCGAAAAATTTTGCGGGCATTTTTTTCCCCTGTGTTTTTCTTGAGATAGGGATCATAGAGAACATAATCGGTGTCTTTTTTAAGAGCCGTCATAAAACGATCGGTGATGGCCACAGAAATATTGAAATTATTGATGCCTTTGCCGTCTTTTTTCATCGTTATGAAATCTTCGATGTCCGGGTGATCGACACGGAGGATACCCATGTTGGCTCCGCGTCGCGTACCACCCTGTTTGACGGCTTCTGTGGCCGCGTCGATGACCCGCAAAAAAGAGATGGGGCCTGACGCAATACCCTGAGTTTTTTTTACAAAACTTCCCATAGGGCGGAGAAGGCTGAAATCAAAACCCGTTCCTCCCCCTTCTTTGTGGACAAGTGCGGTATTTTTGACAGTTTCAAAAATGGAATCCATCGAATCTTCGATGGGCAAAACAAAACATGCGCTCAAACACATGTCCCGTCCTGCACCGGTGAGAGTGGGGCTGTTTGGGAGAAAATCCCGGGCCATCATCACATCGAAAAATCGTTCCTTCCAGAGTTCCTTTTCATTTTCAGACTGTTCGGCTGAGGCGATGTAATCGGCAACCCTTGAAAATAGATCGGAAGGGACTTTATCGATAAAATGTCCATCCTTATCAGTCATAAAGTATCTGGCTTTGAGTATTCTTAAGGCATTTTCAGAAAAACCTTCTCCTGTTTTCATCATCACTCTCCTGTTGATTGGCAGCACTTGATGTGGTGTTAAAGTGAATATAAAACACTATATGAAGTATGTCAAGTAATATTATCAATTATGTAGGAAAAAACAAAAAAAGGATTTTATTTTGCAGAATTCTATGATTTCGTCTATGAGTTGGCCCTAGGTTTTGTCTTTGTGTCTTAGGTTTTTTTTATTGTGGATTAATTCTGGCTCCCTCTTCCAGTTGTTTTTCATCAATGGTAAAGAGAGCGTCCAGGAGTGAAATCTGGAAACTTCCAGGTGTTTTTGCTTTGGATGCAGCCTGTTCACCGGCAAGCCCGAAAAAAGCCAGAGCTGTAGATGTGGCTTCAACGGGATCCTTATCCACAGCCAGGAATGCGCCGATGAGAGCAGTGGCTGTGCATCCAGTTCCCGTTGTATATCCCATGAGCTCATGTCCATTGGAAACTCTGTGGATACGTTCTCCATCCGTGACAAGATCCACGGCTCCGGTTATGGCCAAAGTGGTGCCCAATTCTTTAGCGAGATGGATGGCGGCATCGGCAGCTTCTTCGACGGAATGTAAAGAATCGACGCCTTTGGTCTTAGAATCCTTATGCGCTAGAGAGAGGACTTCGGAGGCGTTTCCCCGGACGACGGTAATGGAAAGTTCGTCGATCAGTTGTTTTGCCGAATGGGTACGCAGCTTTGTGGCTCCGGATCCGACTGGATCGAGGATAATGGGGACATTGATACGGTTGGCTTTTTTCCCGGCTTTGAGCATCGATTCGATCCAGTAGGGTGTGAGTGTTCCGATGTTGAGCACAAGGGCTCCTGCAAAAGACACCATTTCTTCGACTTCTTCCTGCGCATGGGCCATAACAGGGGAAGCGCCGCATGAGAGAAGGGCATTGGCCGTATAATTCATGACGACAAAGTTTGTGATGTTGTGAATTAAAGGTTTTTTATTTCTAAGGTTTTTCAAATTTTCTGCCGCTTTTTTGGCAAGGCCTTGACTCTTCATTACAAACTCCTTTTTTTAGCAAAATGATCCCATCCCTTTGGTATGAATGGCTGCCGTGTTCCGTCTGGCAGCACCCAATAGAGAATCTCTTTTTCTTCAGAGATCGTACCGATCTGAGTCATGGGAACCGTGCTGATTTTATTGACAATATCTTTGATTTTTTCGACGTTGTTCGGAGCGCAGGTGACGATCAGTTCATAATCGTCACTGTCCATGGTGCACATCTCATAAGGATCTTTTTTGTTTGAAATGGAGGCCTCTTTCAGAGCCTTGCTGATGGGAAGATCTTTACGGTTAAGTTCCGCTCCAACACCGCTGTCCTGGCAGATGTGAGACAGATCCGCCAGAAGCCCGTCGCTTGTGTCGATCATGGCAGTGGCCAAACCTGAAGTGGCGATGGCCTGTCCTTCGAGGGCTCTGTGAGCCGGCGAGAGATACGCTTTGACTAAAGGATGGTCACGAGAAAATTTGTCCGGATTTTCATGAAGGAGAAGATCGAGTCCCGCAGCCGCCTCTCCCGGGAATCCCGTGATAAGAATGGCATCCCCAATACGGGCAGTGGAACGGAGGACGGTTTTCCCGGCTTTGATCTCTCCAATCAGAGTGATATCGATGAAAAAACATGACTCTACATGTGTGATATTTCCTCCGATAATGACAGCTGTGAAGGGATTGAGTTCTGCAGCAAATCCTTTATACATTTCTTCGATATCGCAGACATTCATGTCGGCTTTTAATCCCAGAGAAACAAGGGCATAGAGAGGAACGCCCCCCATGGCCCCGACATCGCTGATATTGACAGTCATGGCACGTCGTCCTAGATCGAAGAAATTTATATATTCTGATAAAAAATGTCGGCCTTCTACAAGGCTGTCACACGTGATCAAGAGTTCATGGCCCTTTTTGGGGGAGAAAACGGCTGCATCATCTCCAATTCCTAAAAAGGTTTTCTCTGTCTTGGTGGACTCCTGCTTGAGGAGTTTGTCGATCCTGCGGATAAGGCCAAATTCTCCGATATCAGCTAGAGTCTCTCTCATGTCGATCCTTTAATATCAGCCCTTAGTGCTTCGAGGAGTTTTCGTGTGGCCTCCTCCGGATCCGGAGCTTTGCAGACGGCCGATATCACGGCGATGCCTTTGACTCCTGTCCGCATGACGTCGAGTGTGTTTTTCGGAGTGATGCCTCCAATAGCGATGATGGGAACAGGAACGGCTTCAACAACTTGCCTTAGAAGTTCTATCCCGGAAACAGGTCCGGCATCATGCTTTGAAGAGGTAGGGAAGACGGGGCCGAATCCCACATATGCCGCACCTTCCTCAAAGCATTTCCGGGCTTCTTCCAGAGTTACGGCCGAGCCGCCGATGAAAATATCTTCACCAAGGATTTTTCGGGCTAGAGGAATGGGAAAATCATCTTGTCCCAGGTGTACGCCGTCCGCTTTGGACGCCATAGCCACATCGAGCCGGTCGTTGACGATAAACGAAATTCCGGCCTCTGTACAAAGGTTCTTTATGCGTCGTGAATGGGTCAGCATCTCTCTTATTATGCCTGTTTTTTGACGGAATTGGATGGTGTCTGCTCCCCCTTTGATGGCCAGTTCGGCCAGCTCACTGTGGGAGAACCGGGATTGAATGACGGTGTCTGTGATAACGTGGAGTTTCCCGATTGGTTTACTCATTAGAAGGCAAAAAAAAGTGTAGCATAGGGCTAAATGGTTGTCAAAAAATAACAATATTTTCATCTTTTTCATCGGAATTATAGAAAAAGTAATTTTGTTGACTTCGTTGAAAAGCTCTGTTATGTGTATATTTAAAGCTAATTTTTAAATTTTTTTC
>JAZFSR010000375.1:0-4688 GCA_036446295.1 Candidatus Aminicenantaceae bacterium | reverse complement strand
TGCCCTTATAAAAATTAAAGCCCAAAATATCCGCGCCCATCCCTATCGACGTTATAGCATCGTCATAATTCGTAATGCCGCAGATTTTTACTTTTACTATTAACATTATCTATCCGTTTGATATTTCTATCATTTTTTCTAATGCCTTTTTATCTCCTTTTTGGATACGGCGGCCCAATTCTTTTTCTTGATCTGCGGTCAGTTGGGAAAATTTTGAAATTTGTTGAAGATAGATTTTCAGGTTTTTGGAATCTAAAGATCCCCTAAATTCATCGCTCATTATTCTTCGCGTTCGATCAAGACAATTTTTGCCGGGCTGATGCGGACCAAGCTTTTTTTCCTCAGTTCAAATTCAGCTTCCCGGCCTTCAAAAAATTCCCTTCGAACATAATCCAAAAATTCATTGACTTCGAACTCGATCTTTTCGATTTTTTTTCTCATATTGAGAACAACTTCTACACCTGCAAGATTGACACCGAGATCTCGTGTCAGGTTGAGAATCAACTCCAGCTGAGCCAAATCACTATCCGAATACAGTCGTGTATTCCCATCACTCCTTGATGGTCTGAGCAGCCCTTCCCGTTCATACAACCGCAGTGTCTGGGGATGGACATTGTACATCCTGGCAACATGGCTGATATGGTGGTATTTTTTTGTATCGTTTCGAGGGCTCATTTTTGATTTAACCCCATTTTTTCTCTAGGATTTGAATCAGAGATTTTCTTTAGTTCTGCCATAAGTTCCCTTACTCTCTGATCTTTGAAGGATGGAGGAACAATGGTGACTTGGACAAATTGATCTCCATGAGCTTTTTTCCCGAGGATCGGCGCTCCCTTTCCCCTGAGTCTGAATTTCTGGCCGGATTTAGTTCCAGGAGGGATTTTGATCTTGGTCTGTCCATTGATTGTGGGGACTTCGATTTTATCCCCGAGTGTGGCTTCCGGAACAGTTATGGGAACTTCGATAAATATATTTGAACCCTTCCTTTTAAAAAGATGGTGAGATTCCACTTCGATAGTGATAAACAGATTGCCCGCAGGGCCCCCCATTCGCCCGGCATTCCCCTTCCCGGGAATTCGGACCTTCGAACCGTTGGACACTCCTGCCGGAATCCTAACACTGATGAATTGGGTATTTTGTTTCGCTCCGCTGCCATGACACACAGGACATTGAGTCCCCGGTGTCCTTCCACTCCCCCCACACGTGGGGCAGGTCGTGGCAAACTTCATTAAACCTCTCTGTATATTGGCCTGTCCAGTTCCTTTGCAAGTGGGGCACATCTGCTGTCCCTGACTGCTGATAAAACCCTTTCCGCGGCAGTGAGAACAAGACACCATTCGTGTCAGCTGAATTCTTGTCTTTATACCATGGATGGCATCCATAAAACCGATTCGCATAGAATAGAGAAGATCCTGCCCTCTCTCCGGCCTTGTCTGGGGACTTGCGGCCGTTCCACTAAACACATTTTCAAAGAAATCTCTGAATGAAGACGTTCCAAAATTTGAAAAATCAAAGCCTTCAAATCCGGAAGCATGAGGACGCTGCCGAGGACCTCCGGTAGGGACATTTCCAACAAAACCAAACTGGTCATATTGCTTTTTTTTCTTTGGATTGCTGAGAACAGAATAGGCTTCCTGAATCTCCTTGAATTTGGCCTCTGCAGTTTTATCTCCGGGATTAAGATCAGGATGGTATTTTCGGGCAAGTTTCCTGTAGGCCTTTTTGATATCCGCTACAGACACAGAACGACTGATACCCAATAATTTATAAAAATCTTTTGCCATCAGAGTATACAATAAATATTGTTAGTCTAGATGGTCGGATTAGTCAAGTATTCTTGTGATTTCGCTTAAAAATCTCCTCTTTTCATCCAGGTGACTCAACCGGCCATCCCCACTTTAAAATACAACTTATTTTTTCTCTTCTTCATCGACGACTTCGGCATCGATGACTTCTTCTTCGGCTTTGTCGTCCTGCTGTTGACCTTGAGCATCTCCATGAACCTCACCCTGAGCTTCAGCGCCCTGTTGTTCCGCCTGCTGCTGAGCTGATGCCTGTTGGTACATCATTTCCGTGATCTTGTGAGAGGCCTGAGAGAGCGCTTCTGTCGCACTTTTGATCTGCTCTAAGTCTTCACTTTCAATAGCCTTTTTGGTGTTGGCGATCTCAGCTTCCAACGCTTTGGCATCCTCTTCGGAAATCTTGTCTTTGTTGTCCTTGAGAAGTTTTTCAAGACTGTAAATCATCTGATCTGCCTGATTTTTTGCGTCGATCGTTTCTCTTCTTTTTTTATCCTCTTCAGCATGGGTCTCGGCATCTTTGACCATATTGTCGATTTCACTTTCGTCTATACCGCTGTGGCCTGTGATTGTAATCGCCTGCTGTTTTCCTGTCCCTGTATCTTTAGCGGACACGTTTAGAATTCCATTGGCATCGATGTCAAAGGCCACCTCGATTTTAGGGATTCCTCTCGGAGACGGTGGGATACCATCGAGATGAAAACGACCGAGAGTCCTGTTGTACGACGCCATTTCCCGCTCTCCCTGAAGAACATGAATTTCAACACTGGGCTGATTATCGGATGCTGTGGAAAATGTCTCCATTTTCTTTGTCGGTATTGTGGTGTTGCGGGGTATCATTTTTGTGAACACTCCTCCCAGAGTTTCAATACCCAAAGTCAAAGGTGTGACATCCAGAAGCAGGACATCTTTGACTTCTCCTGTAAGTACTGCTCCTTGAATGGCCGCTCCTGCTGCAACAACTTCGTCAGGATTGACGCCTTTATGGGGTTCTTTGCCGAAAAGGCCTTTCACAACCTCCTGCACTTTGGGGATTCGTGTAGAACCGCCGACAAGGATAACCTCTTCTATATCTGAAGGCTTGAGTCCTGCATCTTTAAGCGCCTGTTTGCAGGGTTTGACAGTCCTTTCTATGATATCCCCCATAAGCTGCTCAAGTTTAGATCGGGATATTTTCATCAGAAGATGTTTGGGTCCGGAAGCATCGGCTGTGACAAAGGGAAGGTTGATCTCAGTTTCCATTGTGGTTGAAAGTTCCATTTTAGCTTTTTCCGCGCCTTCCTTGAGCCTCTGCAGAGCCATCTTGTCTTTAGAGAGATCGACACCCTGTTCCTTCTTAAATTCACTCACGAGCCAGTTCTGTATCACTTGGTCGATATCATCACCACCGAGATGTGTGTCACCGCTGGTAGCTTTGACCTCAACAACTCCTTCGCCTACCTCAAGAATAGAAATATCAAAAGTTCCTCCACCAAAGTCATAGACAGCTATCGTCTGGTCTTTTTTTTTATCCATCCCATATGCCAAGGCTGCAGCTGTCGGCTCATTGATAATTCTCTCGACTTCTAAACCTGCAATTTTTCCGGCATCTTTAGTCGCTTTTCTTTGACTATCATTAAAATAGGCAGGAACTGTGATGACGGCTTTGGTCACGGTTTCCCCGAGGTAGTCTTCAGCCGCTTTTTTCAGTTTCTGCAAAATGACGGCTGATATTTCTTGGGGGGTATACGTTTTACCGTGGGCTTCCACAACCGCATTTCCATTCTTGTCCGATTTGACCTTAAAGGGAACCTGCTTGATTTCTTCAGGAACCTCTTTTAAGCGGCGTCCCATAAATCTTTTAATCGAGTAGATGGTATTCTCAGGATTGGTCACACGCTGTCTTTTAGCGATCTGTCCAACGAGTCTCTCTCCTTTTTCCGTAAACGCTACAATGGAAGGCGTTGTCCGTCCCCCTTCTTCATTGGCAATGATGATGGGTTTGTCGCCTTCTGTTACAGCCACGACGGAATTTGTCGTGCCTAAGTCAATTCCTATTGTTTTTGCCATTACTATCCTCCAAATAGATTATTGCTTCAATTATGACCTGCATAATGAATCACTCTATAATATAAAACCTGAGCGTGTACTTGTCAAGTTTATTTGATAATACTACACACACTATTTCTCATTTATGATGATAACAATAAAAAGGGACCCTGAAATCAGGATCCCTTTTTATTTGAAAGATTTTTATGATCGAGTGCTTTATTTGTCGGGGTCGGCAATAAATCCCTCTTTCATCAACATATGGACTTCATCGCGTGCCTGTTTGATAATCTGCTCGGCTTGTTCCCGCCTTACTTTTTCTGAGGATCTGATTCTTGCTACACCCTGTTCTATCCCCTTGTTGCCTACAGCTACAGCTTCCCTGGGAAAAACTTCCCACTCATCCATATTTGGAACAATGTAATCTTCGTGCAGCCCATTGTCTTCGGCCACTTTGGCCAATTCTTCAGCCGCTGCGATGCACATTTCATCTGTGATTTTAGTGGCCCGGATATCCAGCGCTCCACGGAAAATTCCAGGGAATCCGAGGGAGTTATTGACCTGGTTGGGAAAATCCGAGCGCCCTGTAGCGACAATTCTGGCACCGGCTTCCTTGGCTTCCCACGGCCATATTTCAGGAATCGGATTGGCTTCAACAAAAACGATAGAATCATCAGCCATTCCCTGAATCCATTCCTTTTTTATGACTCCTGGCCCGGGTTTTGAGGCCGAAATGACAACATCCGCTTCATGCATGGCTTCCTTTATATCTCCTTTACGGCTATCTTTGTTTGTCGTCTCACAGATATGCCATTTTTCTTTGAATTTTGTCTGGAGTAATCCCCGGTCTCCCCTGTCCCT
>JAZFSR010000374.1:0-13115 GCA_036446295.1 Candidatus Aminicenantaceae bacterium | reverse complement strand
TCCCGGTCCTCGACAAGATTTATCCGCTGTCGATTTCTGTCCAAAATCAAAAAAAAGCCCGCTGGTATTTTCAACACAACACATTGAACATAACCGCACCTCAGCTGGCTCCCTCAATCATTTCCCGAGGTGTGGTGCACTGGTACAGAACAATGGCCCAACTCTTTCTCGAAGACAGGGTTCCCTACTGGTCAAAAAAAATATCTGTATCCCCAATCAATATTCGCGTTAAAAATCAGCATACCCTCTGGGGCAGTTGCTCGAAAAGAGCCAACCTGAACTTCAACTGGAGGATACTGCTCCTGTCAAATCAGGCTGCCGACTATCTCATCATCCACGAGCTTGCTCACCTAAAAGAATTGAATCACTCTCCTAATTTCTGGCTGCTTGTCAAAAAATTCTGCCCGGAATACAAGACGCACAAAGCCGAATTAAGGCGCAAAAACGTCTGGTTGAAATATCCAGATTATGCGGCCAATACCTCTTTAGCCCTATTTTTTCCTCATTGACCGAAGACCACTTAATATTCTGGCCATCTGCCGAGGATCCAGTTTTTTCCGTACTCTTAGCAGCTTGATATTTGCCTCCATGAACGTCTTGGGCACATGAGGCTGCGCCGATTTCTGCTTCCGGACAAGAATGACGGCCTCGGATGGACACGTTGAAACACACAGGCCACAGCCAATACACCGGTCAAAATCGTGCTCAATAGAGTCCTCCAGGATCGTGATGGCATCCATCTGACAGCGGTCAACACAGACTTGACAGTTGATACATGAGTCGGAATCATACTCTACCGTAAACGCCGAGGACACAAGCTCGGCAGGCTTGGGATGGCTTTTGACGGTTCTGAGTACCGCACAGCAGCACCCGCAGCAGCAGCAGATATTGACAATTTTCTGGGAATTAGACGGTTGAAGAACAAGGCCACTCTTATCCGCCATACGCAGTATCTCCAGAGCCTCGTCTTTCTCTATTATTCTGCCGAGTCCGTTTTTAAGATAGTAATCGGCGGCTCTTCCTAAAACCAGGCAGCTCTCCTCTAATTTTTGGCAGCCTTCACCGACCATAGTCTTTTCCCTCCTACAGATGCAGGGTGCGACAAGAAATTTATTGTGCGACCGGACGAGTTCCTCAGCCTTTTCATAGGGCATCACATCCAGTTCCACCGGGATGCTCCGGCCAACAGGAATGGTGCGCAGTTGAGGAGCCTTTTTCCACGTATCGACATTGATGAGAGTGGGGATGTATTCTTCCATATCCCTGATCAGATCCGGGCTCAGGTCGTTGACATGGTATTCCCAAATGCCAATCACAAATTGAGTGGCCATATAGAGGAATGGACGCCCCTTTTTCTCAATTCTGTAAACTAGACCCTTCAGGGCCATTTTTTCCAGTAAAGAGGATGTGTCCTTTTCATTTTTCTTAGCCCGCTTCGCGATGACTCCTGAGTCTTCCGGAAGAAGACTCAGTTTCATGGCCAGCCCGGCTTCTTCTTGTGTGAAGAGTTTCTTCAGAATACGAATCTCGACTCCAGTGTCTGTGGAAGGGAATCCACCGGGAAGTCCGTCTAAAAATTTAGCAAGTTCGGCATATATATCCACTTCAAAGCCTTAAGAGAATCACCAGGCAATCCCATAGTCTTCCCCATAATTGCTGGAACCACCCCAGAAGCTTTTGTTTTTCCAGTCAAAAAAGATGGCATTTATCGGGCCGGATGTGTATCTTCGAGCATCGACATCATAGTCCATGGCTTCCAGTAAATCTCTTATTTTCTGGGGGACAACCTCATTGACCCTGAGCCGCCCTGGTACAATCTCATGCTGTCCAAACGAGTTTTTCAGCTGATAGGTGACAAAATTCGGCGCTTCACAGGCTTCCTGGACATTCATGCCAAATTCAACCATGTTGAGAAAAAACTGAAGCAAATTTTGATCCTGCGTATCACCTCCCTGAACCGCAAAGGACAGATAGGGTTTCCCATCTTTCAGGGCCAAACTGGGTGTCAGTGTCGCACGGGGTCTTTTTCCCGGTTGGACAACGTTAAAAGGATTTTCAGATTCATCCAGGACAAAGCTCTGCATGCGCTGGCTCATGCCTATCCCTGTCTTCCCCGCGATGCAAGCAGGAATCCATCCTCCACTCGGTGTGATAGACACCACCCATCCCTCTTCATCGGCGGCCTGGATAGACGTAGTCCCGGCCGTAAAATTTTCTTCGTACTCAAGCCGTTCCAATAGGCTCATTTTCCGGGAATCTTTAATGTCCTCATTTTTCCAATTTTCCAAAAGATGAAGATAGGGATTTGTCTTTCCTTCAAAGGGGTATGGATCACCGGGTTTGACATTGGGATCATTGATATTTTTGTTCAGTGTCTGCAGACGGGATTTCGCATATTCTTTGGACAAAAGCCCCTTGATGGGCTCTTCAGGTGGAAAATAGGGATCACCGTAGTAAAAATCTCTGTCGGCAAAGGCCATATTCATCACCTGGTAGAGTGTGTGAATGTAGTTGACACTGTTGTGCTCCATGGCCTTCAGGTCGATACCTTCCAGCATGTTTAACATCTGGAGCAGCACGGGTCCTTGAACCCAATTCGTCAGTTTATAGACTTCTATTCCCTTGTATGAGGTTTTGACAGGCTCTTCAATGTAGACCTTCCAGCGGGCCAGATCCTCCATAGTGATGAGTCCTCCCTGTTCCTGGCAGCCCCGGACAAATTCCTCGGCTATATCTCCTTCGTAGAATCTTTTGTAAGCGGCATAGATGGCTTCTTTACGTGTTTGTCCCTCATTGAGTGCCAGCTGCTCGGCTTCAACCATTTTTTTCAAGGTGGCCAGTAAGTCGGGCTGTCTGAATATTTCTCCCGGGTGCGGGGCCTCATGTTCTTCCCCAAGATGAGGAAGCAAGATCTCTTTGGAATAGGGCCACTCTTTAATCCTCTCCTTATTCCGCTCAATATTGTTGGAGAGCTGCTCTTCCATAGGAAAACCTTCTGCCATCTCCATGGCCGGTTGAAGAACCTCATTAAGGCTCATTGTCCCATATTCAGCCAACATGACCAGCAGACCTCCCGGAGTTCCGGGAGTCACAGCAGCAAGAGGGCCGTAACGCGGAGGATATTTTAGGTCTTTCGCCTTAAAAAAATCGGGAGTGGCGCCCGTAGGAGCTGCGCCCAAGGCATTGATACCGTAGACTTTTTTTGTTTTCGGATTATAAATAAGAGCCTGTGTCTCTCCCCCCCAGCTCAAAGTATCATACATCGTGCTGGTGGCTGCCAGCATCGCACAGGCGGCATCAACGGCATTGCCTCCCCTATCAAATATTTTTGCCCCTGCCGTCGCACCCAGGGGCTTTCCCGTAATCGCCATCCAGTGCTTTCCGTGGAGGACAGGTTTTTCTGTGCGTCCGGAGCTGATGCTGATAGAACCCAAAACAACAATAACCAAAAGTATAACGACCTTCCATCCGAGGATTTTTTTTATGCTTGATATCAACATTATTTTCTCTCCTTTATTAACAATTCTTATCGGGTTTCTCTGTCCAGTGTATTCGGACAGCATGAATTGTCAAGAGCAGCCACAAACCTCCATTCCTATTCAGACTGTTCATACAAGCATATTGTTGAGGCGAAGAAGTAGACGGTAAGAAGAACCAGGCTCTTTGGCCTCCATCTTATCAATCGTGGTCTGCATCTCCGCCCTTTTTGCTGAATTAAAAAAATCTTTAAAATTTCTATAATTTGGAGAGTAGCCAAAGAATCTGAATAGACTTCCAAGGCGAAAATTCAGCTGCTCTTCTTCGGAAAGAGCTAAATATCGTTTAGCTAGTGTGATCAGATTTTCTTTATCCTCTGGGAATTTCCCCTTGATATCCATGAGAATATTGGTCGAGTGGTCGCTGACAAACTGGCTGGTAACATTCAGATGTTCGATCATAAGCAGCTCTTCTTTGACCAGATCGGCATCACTGGCTCTTTTAAACTCTCCTTCTTGTTGTTTATCAAACAACGGGCTGCTTTCGCGGACCGTCAGGGTTCTCACCCGAATATAATCCGGGTCCACTCGATTGAGGACTTTGGCTGTTTCTACGGCATGTTCTCTCCAGGTTTCTTTGTCCTCCAACTTCAGCTGTCCTCCCAAACCGATAATGACGTAGAAGCAGAGCGAAATACCCGATTGTTTGATCCGCAAACCCGCTTCAGCGGCCATATCCGCCGTCATCCCTTTTTTCATATAGGCAAGCAGGGCATCATATCCTGTTTCCAGGCCGATATGCAGCCGGGAAAGTCCGGCTTCATGCAGCTGTTTCAGCTCGTCCACCGTTTTCCGAGCTGCTGTCCTGGCCCGGGCATAGCTGGTCACACGGTCGACCCCAGGGAATCTGTTCTTTAAATGGGCTATAACCTTTAAAAGGTCCGGTGTTTTTAGAAGTAAACTGTTGGCATCCTGAAGAAAGGCCGTTCGGAAGGCATCTCCATGTGTTTCCGCAGCGGCATCGATATCCTTCAGGATATCCTCGACCGGTCTTTTTTCAAAGAGATGTCGTTTGTAGATGGGACAGAACTCACACTTATTCCAGGGACAATTCCGGGAGACCCTGATCAATAGGCTGTTGGCCTCTGAGGGAGGCCTGATGGGCCCGATTTCGTAGGGATTGCTATAGTACATGGCAAACTGCCTTGCGATGCGGATGTGATAGGTGTATTTTCCTTCGACATCCAAAGGCTTGATTAAAGTCCGTATTTACTCAAGGTCTCCTCGGTAGGTTCTCCTTCCCTGTTCCATCCGCGCAGCGAGTAGTATTCATGGATGAGAGAATGGAAAAATTCCTTATCTAATGTCCTCCCTCTCATAAAACCTGAAAGGGATTCTTCATTGAAAAAGCGATCGGGCAAGATGTCGTCAGAGGCTTTCCGGCCATTGCGGAGATTGAACCTTCTGGCCAAATTTGTAATTCTTGCACCGACCTCCATTAAAGTATCCGGCGTGTGCTCTATCCCTGTGGCCGCCGAATAGATAGGGGCCAGTCTATCAAACCCATAGGGAACAAAATCACAGATGATTAAACTGTTGCGCGTGTTGATTTCGTCAAGCCCATCGGCAACAGATGCGGGGACATCTTCGATTTTAAAATCCGGGCCCATTTCTGCCTCTGTCATCCAGAGCCGAGTATGAGAAGCAAAATCAGCCACAGATAGTGCCACTCCCATAGTTAAGCTTCCTTTGGGATTAACTCCGGACAGCTCCATGCCATACGTATTGATGGCGAAGGCTTCGCTTCCTTCACCGATATTCCGGGCAGCCTCTCTCGTCCCATCAGCAAAAATCTCCCCGATGCCCTCACGTAAAGCCATTTGTCTGAGAAATTCTCGCTGCGCCTCAGCATTGCCCCATTCCAATTTCAATCCGTTCCAATCCTTGATCAATCCCTTGTCGTAGCACTCCATGGCAAAAGAACAGGTCACCCCGGCGCTAATGGTGTCTATCCCGAGATCATCGCATATTTCATTGGCCCACGCGACATCCTTGATATCTTTAATCTCACAACCGGATCCCAGAAATGCCGTCGTTTCGTATTCCGGTCCTTCAATCTCATGCCCGTCCCATTTGGCGATTTTTGAACACTTAATCACACAGTTGAAGCAGCCCACATCCTTCCAGTCCAGTTCTTCCCTGCTCGCTTCTGAACTGATGTTTTCAAAGTGCTTAAACTGGACCTTTTGGAAATTTTTAGTGGGGAGAAATTCATATTCCTGAGCGCCGCGGATCCATTTCATCGTCCCTTTTTGTCTGCGGAATTTAACGGCCTCATTATCCAGTATGTCCTGAGTCAGCTGTTTGTTGAGTTCATTAAAAACCTTTTCATCGTGGTATTTGATGGGGATATTTCCATCTACAACAACGGCCTTCAGATTTTTCGATCCCATGACGGCTCCCATCCCCCCTCTTCCGAACTGTCTGTATTTATCCGATCCGATACAGGCAATCCTGTTCAGTCTTTCTCCTGCCGGTCCAATACAGGCCACTCTGGGATTTTTCCCGGGATGACGCCTGAGCAGTTCATTGTCCGTGTCAAATATCCCTTGGCCCCATAAATCGGATGCATCCAGGACATCGATGTTCTTTTCCGTCAAGTGGATGTACACCGGTTTTTCCGCCCGGCCGGTCAAAATCAGATAATCAACCCCAGCTGCCTTTAATCGAGGGCCGAAGTATCCGCCGCAGTGGGAATCATGGATCGAACCGGTAAGCGGGGATTTCGCAACAAGACTTGTCCGGGCACTTGTTTGGACTCGAGTTCCTGTAAAAGGCCCATTGATAAAGATGAGAGGATTTTCAGGCCCTAAGGGATCGGGATGTGGGGCCATCTTTTCAAGTAAGGCAAATCCAAGTCCTTTTCCGCCAATATAATCCTTAAGGAGCTCGGGATCCGGTTCTCCCGACGTTATTTCTCCTGAAGAAAGATCGAGATGGAGCCACTTCCCCATATAAGACATATTATTTGATTTCTTTGTAGTGTTTTTCCATCATTGTCCGGAATTTCTTCATCAGCTCCTCATTCAGTTCCAGAGGCGGCTTTGCATCTTCCGGGAGAAAAGCTATATAAGGATTGTCCTTTGAATAGGCCTCGAACTCATCCCTAATCTTCTGAAGTTCTTCCGGTTGGGTCATCAGATCGATAGCCGTGGCGGCAATAACCTTTGCCCCAGCATTGAGCCCTTTCCAGGCCGTCGAGCCGAAGTTGCAGGCCACCGATGACCAGTGATGACTTATAGCACCCGGAACCTGCCCGGGAAAACGCACTGTTGCCGTTGGCGTAATGAGGGTCACATCCCCTACATCGGAAGATCCCCCTCCCACAAAAGTACGCTGGCGGTCGCTGAGTCTTCCCACCCGGGAGGACATCCCTGTCTCCCGTCTGCCCAGTTCTTTTTGAAGGGCCTTGGCAAAAGTCTGTTCTTCTTCTGACCATTCCGGCATTCCTACGATATCAATGTTTTTCTGTATGGCCTCGGCCATGCCTTTATTCGCATGCCTTTGATGGACGGCCGCAATGACCTGAATATCCACTAATTCTGTACCGGAGGCGAGAGCTCCTGCCTTAGCGCAGTTGATCACCCTCTCGTACATATCCTCCAGTCTGTCATCGCTGTTTCTGACATAGTACCAGACACTTGCTCTATCAGGAACAACATTAGGAGCTTCTCCTCCCTGCATGATGACATAGTGCATACGGTAGGTGTAGAACAGATGCTCTCTGAGATAATTTGTAGCTACATTCATGATCTCAACAGCATCCAACGCACTTCGTCCACCCCAGGGAGAAGCGCCATGGGAGGTCTTGCCTTTAAAAGTGAAGATAGTCGAAAAAAGAGCGTTTCCGCCTACGCCGTAGCTCGTCCCAAAACCACTGCTGCTGTGATTGTCTATCACCGCATCGACGCCCTCAAAAAGCCCTGCACGGATCATGTGAGGTCGGCTGATCACGGTCTCTTCGGCTGGAGAACCAAAAACTTTTATAGTGCCTTCCATCCCGTATTTGTCCATGGCCTCCTTAATCGCAATAGCTGCTGATGCTGCAGCTACGCACATCGTATTGTGTCCACATCCATGGCCGGGCGCACCTTCCACAACAGGCTCCTGTCGTGGCACCCTGCCCTTTTGGGAAAGCATCGGCAGCGAATCAAATTCTCCGAGCAGTCCAATCACAGGTTTTCCCGATCCATAAGTGGCCACAAAACAGGTGGGCATTCCGGCCAACCCCCGTTCCACTGTAAAACCGGCATCTTCCAAAATGTCGGCTAAAAGAGTGGATGATTTGCTCTCTCGAAGTCCCAACTCAGCGTAGGACCAGATAGCATCTGAAATTTTCCCGAATTTTTCGACAATTTCGGGCTGACTCAACCAATCGAGGACCAGTTTTTTCTGTTTGGGGATTTTCTTCTGCGCCCCAAAAGAAGGAAGACTTATCATAAAAAACACCAAACAGATTATTGTGATTAAATGCAAACTTTTTTTCATAGAATTCAAAGTCATGTTCTCTCCTTATTTAAAAGAAATTTTCTTCTCGACCGTTCCTCCCTTTTCCGAAACAACCTTGATCACGGCTGAGGGAGATCCTGTCTTTGAGGCTTTGACCATCCACTCCACTGTCTCAATGGGTGGATCCATACGGGAAGCAGTCCCGGCAAGATGTCCGATATCCACAACAGTCTTTCCCATCTCAAGCGACGCCCCGTTTAGAGTGAGAAAAACCTTAACCGTTTTGGCCGTCCGGTTTTCAATGGCATGCTGAGTAACGTTTGTCGGAAGGAATCCCTGATTCTGTATACTGGCCGTTATCTTGAAATAACCGGCATCACCCGGAATCACGGAAACATCGGTAATCTGCACTTGAGGAGATTTAGAGACCAGATAGAGGTTCCATTCCGTATGTTTTTTCAGAAAATCCTCAAATTTTTCTCCAGGAGTGCACATCAAGTTTGTGTAGGCCTTTCTTTTGGGATCGTAGGTCTTGCGCACAAATCCTCCAATTTCTACCTCGCCGAGCTGAGGATGATCATAGGATTTCCAGTCAACAAAAATCTTTCCTCCCATCTCCTCATCATTCCATTTCAGCCGTTCCAGATCTGTCACACGACCGTCATCGTCATAATCACAAAAGGGATTTAGAGAACCCATTTCCGGTACCCAGGAAAATACTCCGTAGTGATCATACGCCCATCCGATCATTACGCCAAAGATGGCTCCGCTTCGTGGAGGAGCACTTCGACCCAAAACTTTTTGTACACGCTGTTCATTAATTATCTCAGTATATTTTTGCCCAAAAATCCCGAAGAAGGACTCATCTTCCCGGGGAAAAGGAATCTCCTCCCCTGAGATGGGATCGAAATGGCGGTTTGTCGGCGGCCGATAGAGAAAATTTCCTGACATATGATGATTGATCACACCGGTTACATTCAGATGGGCAAGAAGAAATTCGGCCACCGCACGCGTTTCCGGCTCAGAGAGAGGATACAATCCGGCCCCGTTCTGGACACTTTCCTGCTGCCACCGGGATGGCCAATTGCGGTTGATATCCAAGCCTCCCACACCGTCTTCGTTAAACCGGCCATCTTTATCGTTATCGATCCCTTCCGAATAGACCGTCCATTCTCCCTTTTCGCCTTCACCACGGCGGACCATCAACCGAGGATCATCGGGTGATGTTTTCCACTGTCCCTTTTCATCTTTTACCCGCATCTGAGTCAGGTGGAAATCACCGTTTAAATCCTCCCCAGGATCATCATCCAAAACCCCGTCTCTGTCCGAATCATGAGGCCGGACGCTGCTGCGCATGCTGTCGGGTTTTCTCAGGTAGTGCTCGGAACCGTCGGGATTGAGCTTGGGCATGATATAGATAGTCCGTGTGTCCACAAGATCGGTGATGAATGGATCTTTCCCATACTGATTGACCAGAGTATCTATAGTTTTCAAACAGACTTCCGCACCAAAGACTTCACTGGCATGGAGGTTGCCGTCAATCCAGTATCCCGGTTTGTTCAAACCTTCCCCTGTAGCCTTGTTGGTAATCTCCAGCACAAGCAGATCATTGCCGAGATAGCTCTTTCCGATATTGTGAAGCTTAGTGATATTCGGAAAGGTCTTTGTCACTCCCTTTAAATAATCTTCAACTTCTGCTAGTGTATGGTTAAATTCGAATTTGAGCTCTTCAGCGGATGCCAAAACACCCATAGATAAAATTGTAAAAACAACAATCGTTTTTAACCACAGTTTCTTTTTTTGTTTTAGTCTTTTCATAAATCCCTCCTTTAATCCTCTATTTTTTTTATCGTAACATCCACATTTCACACGACGTAATCATCCTTCTCCATTAGTCTGAGTTCTTCGGTAATGACTTTTTTCACGTTATCCGGCATATCGGTTTCTCTTGCGAGCATCGGCCGGAGTCCTTTTCCCAGTCCATCGTCGATAAAATGCGGCTTGATGTAATTGGAATCCCAAGTCCTGTCTTCGAAGGAGCGGCTCTCCAGAGTTTCAAAAAAGCTTTTGATCCCTTTGGCTGGATCACCTTCGATCTCACGGAAATAGGATCCATATATATGCAGAGAGTCGGCAATATCCATATACCGCCCCACACGGACCGGCTTTCCGGTTCTTTGAGAAAGAGATTCAGCGATCTTCTTCATCAAAGTCGTTAGGGCGATCACATTTTCGAACCAGGCTTTGAACAGATCCCGGCTTCTCCAATGCGAGTTCATGTTGAAGATGTAGCCCCCATGGCCGTCGTCACAGAGACGTCCCCACAGCCGCTGTAAACAGGGCGGATCATCTGTGGGAGGATCGAGTTTTGGATTCCAGGTAATGGCTTGCGCTCTCCGAGTGTAGGCTGTTTCAGACAGCTTATCAATGATATACCCGATCTGATTCACCACTTTATCCTCAATACGGTATTCAAACAACCGTTCATGATAAGTGTAGGTCCAGCGGGTATCCTTACTCTCCTGACCCTTGAGAATTTCCTCAACAGGCTTGACCCAGTAATCATGAGCTCCATGGACGACTTCCTGAACATATTCAGCCAGACCTCCGAGTCCATCGGCAAAGGAACGGTGAAATCGAGGCTGACCAAAAGGATTACGAACGACGATTAAGACTGAAGCATCCTTGCTGGGGGGATCTTCTGGCCGATCGTACTCTGTTTGAATAGGGATGCCCTTTTCCCAGACTTCTCTTATGGCTCTTTCGTACGCTTTGGGAATGGTATCTTCCATAACTGTCAAGACTGGAATATTTCCGGTACTCATAGACTCTCCTTCTCTGTTTGTTTTATGATCAATATCCAATGGCCCAACCGTTAGTTCGCTTGTCAGCGGCACCAATATACAGACCCGATATAGGATCGATAAATATGCTGTGGGCATCCCCCTGATGTCTGACTTTCCTGAGAGTATGCCCCAAGGATTCCAGGCTCCTCACTAATTTTTTGGACAGGACAAATTCTTCTATGCTTAATCTGTCGGGCATCCATTCATGATCCATCCTCGCGGCCGCAACCGCATCCTGAATGTTCATATCAAAGTCGATCACATTGATGATGATGTTTAGAACTGTATTTATTATGGTTCTTCCCCCCGGACTTCCGGTGATCATTAACGTTTTACCATCCTTGACGACAAGGGTCGGGGTCATTGAACTCAGCATTCTTTTATACGGCCTTATCAAGTTGGCATCGGTACCTATTGAACCCCGATCGTTTGTGTACCCTGATTTTGAGTTAAAATCATCCATCTCGTCATTAAGGAGAATACCGGTCCCTTCGGCAATCACCTTTGCACCAAATCCGTTGTTCAGCGTGTATGTTGTGGCCACAGCCAATCCATCGCTGTCGATTACAGAATAATGTGTCGTGTCATTGCCCTTTTCCAGAGTTAGGATATCCTCCCCTAATTCCTCGCTGGGCACAGCTTTGTCGAGTCGAATTTTTTTTCGCACACTTTCGGCATATTCCTTTGAAATCAGTCTTTCGACCGGAAGTGTCACAAAATCACCATCCCCAAGATGGCGGGCTCTATCTAAAAACGCCAGCTTCATGGTTTCAGCGATCAAATGAATGGTTTGAGGTGCATACCTCTTCATGGTTCCCAGCTCAAATCCCTCGAGTATATTCAGCATTTCAATTAGAGCAGTCCCTCCGGAGCTGGGTGAAGGCATGGAGACAATCTCAAATCCCCTGTAATTCCCCTTTAATGGCTTTCGGATGTGAGCCTTGTAATTGGCCAAATCCTCTTTTGTGATCAACCCTCCGTGTTTTTCCATGTCTAAGACAATCAGATCGGCAATTTTCCCTTTATAAAACGCATCCGGCCCATCTTCAGCTATTTGTTTGAGAGATTCGGCTAATTCCTGCTGTACAAAAATATCTCCCTCTTCAAAATCCGTTCCATCTGATTTGGAAAATATTTTGATTAACTCGGCAAAATTTCCATATCTTTCTCTCAAACTGTTAAAGGAAGACGCACGGTCTTCGGTCAGGGCAAATCCTTCATCCGCAAGGCGAACAGCGGGTTCGATCACCTCTTTCCATGACAGACGTCCATATGTCTTTAATGCAAGATCAAAACCCTTGATTGTACCAGGAATCCCGACGGCAAGATGCCCGAGGGTGCTCTTCGATCGCTCTCTTTCTCCTTCTTCGTCCAGATACATATCTTGGGTGGCCTGTCCAGGGGCCATCTCCCGGAAATCGACAGCCACAGATTCACCTGTTTCGGGGAACCGGATTATCATAAATCCCCCACCTCCAATATTACCCGCAAAAGGATAGGTCACAGCCAGTGCAAGTCCCACTGCCACAGCCGCATCTACCGCATTCCCTCCTTTTTTCAAGATATCTATCCCCACTTGAGAAGCAAACTGGTCCACAGAGACGACCATCCCATTCCGGCCAACAACCTCCATCTCTTTTTTGCAGGCCAGGGGAAAGAGGAGAATAATAGAAAGTAAAACAACAAATATTTTATTCAAGTATTTTATCTTCAATAGTACGTCTCCTTTCTAACTAAAAAATTCCTTTTATTATTTGAGCGTCCTGATAAATGAATCTTCTTCTTATCATATTCTCTTTATTCTTTTCAAGGTCTTGCAAAAATCTGATCGAAAATAATATGATGGTCTTCCATCAAAAATAAAAGTTTTCACATGATTTGCTAAAGAATGAATTTTCAGGAGGGAAATATGAAAAAATTTCTGACTGTTGTGCTTTTCACTTTATTTATTGTGAGCCCCTTTTGGGCGCAAAACACAGAGCGCCGCCCGATGACTACAGACGATGCGCTCAACATGGCAAGCATTGGCAGCGTACTTTTGTCACCCGACGGCCAATGGGTGTTCTATTCCAAATCAGAGCTGGACTGGCCAAAAAACAACAGAAAGACAAAGTATTATATGATATCTTCAGAGGGAGGAGAGCCCTTCCAGTACATCGGAGAAGCCGGCGGAAATTCCTTCCAGTTCTCACCGGATGGGAAATATTTTACATTCAAAAGAACGGTCGAGAAAAATAGTCAGATATTCCTCATGCACACAGCAGGAGGAGAAGCCGTTCAGCTG
>JAZFSR010000373.1:0-7902 GCA_036446295.1 Candidatus Aminicenantaceae bacterium | reverse complement strand
GATCCGACAAGTGAACTGGAGAAGTTTTATGAAAACTTCGTTATAGAAAATCTCGACTATTTCCGGATTTCACCAGAGTACAGCCGCGGCATCTATGCCATGGAAAAAAAGTTAAAAGAAACACTCCCCTCCTCCATATTGTACTTTAAACATCAGGTTACAGGACCTATAACGTTTGGATTGGCCACTGTCGATGAGACTAAACGCGCCATATACTACAATGACGTATTCAGGGATGTTGTAGTCAAATGCATTACGATGAAAGCCCGCTGGCTTCTGGATAGATTCAACTCGTTTGGTTTCAGCCAGATCTGCTTCGTCGATGAACCTATCCTTTCGGCGTTTGGTTCGTCAACCTATGTCAGTGTCCAGAAGGCTGATGTTGTAGAACACTTGAGTGAAGTGGTTACGGCTATCCATAAGGAAGGCGCACTTGTCGGCACACACTGCTGTGGAAATACGGAGTGGCCCATATTGATTGACGCAGGTGTGGACATCATCAGTTTTGACGCCTATGAATTCGGAGACACGATCAGTTATTATCCAGAGCAGGTGAAAGCCTTTCTGGAAAAAGGCGGTGTTATTGCCTGGGGAATCGTCCCAACATCGGTGAAAATACTGGAAGAAACGACCGACTCATTAAAAACAAAATTAGAAAATAACTTTGATAAACTGGCTGGAAAAGGGATCGATAAGGACCTGATTCTGGAACAAAGTCTCCTCACTCCCAGTTGCGGCACCGGCTCACTCTCTGTCGAATTATCGGATAAAATATTTCAGGAATTATCCCGCCTCAGCCAAAAACTTCGTGAAGCATTGGGAAACCCATAATAAATAGACTATAATTGACCTCATTCAAGATACCGAACTGGATGGAATTAATTCATGACAGAGAAAAAAAGTATCGATAAAGCAGTCCTACAGGCCCTCGAAAGAGCGAACGAAAAAGGGATCGAAACGATCTGGGACCGAGCGGAAAAACAGTCTCCACACTGCGGTTATGGCGATAAGGGGCTCTGTTGCAATAACTGCTACATGGGTACGTGCCGCATCCATCCTAAAGGAAAAAGTCCTCAAAAGGGAGTTTGCGGGGCAACCGCCGAGGTGATTGTAGCAAGAAATTTTGCACGGATGATCGCAGCCGGCACTGCCGCCCACTCTGACCATGGAAGAGATGTGGCCAAAACACTCCTTGAAGCCGCCACAAATCCCGATTCTCCCTATTCGATAAAAGACTCGGCCAAACTCAACAAAGTTGCCCAGACACTGGGAGTCACTACAGAGGAAAGGTCTATTAAAGATATCGCTCGTGATGTGGCTGAAAGAGCTCTTAATAATTTTGGAAGACAGGAAGGAGAATTGGATTTTCTCAAGAGAGCTCCCGATACACGCCAGGCTCTTTGGCGTAAACTGGGAGTATCGCCCAGAGGAATTGACCGTGAAGTGGTAGAGATGATGCACCGGACCACCATGGGCGTGGACCATGACCCAAAAAGCATCATGTTCCAGGGTGCACGAACGGCTTTGGCCGACGGATGGGGTGGCTCGATGATAGCCACAGAGCTCCAGGATATCCTTTTTGGAACACCCTCCCCTATTCGTGGAGAGGTCAACCTCGGCGTTCTCTCTGAAACGGAAGTCAATATCGTCGTTCATGGACACGAACCTGTTCTTTCCGAAATGCTTGTCCTTGCAGCTCAGGAAAAGGAACTGGTGGAGCTGGCTAAAACCAAAGGAGCCTCAGGCATCAACCTGACCGGGATCTGCTGCACGGCTAACGAAATTCTGCTCCGTCACGGCCTGCCGGTCGCAGGAAATGTGCTTCAGCAGGAGCTGGCGGTCACTACGGGTGCTGTGGATGTGATGATTGTCGATGTGCAGTGTATCATGCCCGCACTCCCGGAACTGTGCAAATGCTTCCACACTAAAATTATTACGACATCGAGCAAAGGCCGGATCGAAGGCGCTGAATATTTTGAATTATCAGATAAAAACGGCTATGAAACCGCTAAGAAAATCGTCAAAATCGCCATTCTCAATTTTCCCAATAGGGAAAATGTCGAAATTCCTAAGGAAAAGATGGATCTGATTGCCGGATTCAGCCATGAGGCCATTATCTATATGCTGGGAGGCAAATATCGCGGGTCCTATTCCCCGCTCAATGACAACATCATCAATGGACGGATAAAGGGAGTGGCCGGTGTTGTGGGCTGCTGCAATCCTAAAGTCACCCATGATAAGGCCCATGTTGATTTGGTCCGGGAACTCATCGCCAATGATATCCTGGTCATCCAGACGGGGTGCTCGGCCATTGCCTGCGCCAAAGCCGGTTATCTAGTCCCCGAGTCTGCAGAAAAGTATGCGGGAAAGGGCCTGGCTGAAGTTTGCAAAGCCGTGGGCATGCCTCCGGTACTTCATTCCGGTTCCTGTGTGGACAACAGCCGCATCCTTATGGCTCTGTCCGAGATGGTCAAAATCGGAGGACTCGGGAGTGATATCAGCGAACTCCCTGTGGCTGGCGCCGCTCCGGAATGGATGAGCGAAAAAGCCATCGCTATCGGGCAGTATTTTGTCGCCTCTGGTGTTTTTACTGTTTTTGGTGTCGGTCTTCCTGTCAGTGGAAGCGATAAATTCTGTCGTCTTCTCTTTGAAGATTTTGATAAATATTTTGGAGGAAAATGGGCCGTCGAACCAAATCCGGCAAAAATGGCCGAACTGATGATCGACCATATCAATAAGAAAAGAGAAGCGCTTGGTATCAGTAAAGGTAAAGAGCGAGTCCTCTATGATATGGACATGAGAAGAGATCTGGAGATTTGAGGAATTAACGATGTCAAAAATCATTGCCACTAAAGCCATACGCGGCGCTCACAGTCTGGTCTCCCGGGCAGAAAACGAGCTCAAGCTTGCTATCTCAAACAGCGGACCTGAGACCAAAGTCGAGTTTCCCAATACAGGCTATTTTTTACCTATATCGCATGGAATACTCGGTTTAAAAATCGAGACCCTTGCGGGGCTCCAAGAACTGCTCCAGGAGGCTAGGAATCTGCTCCCTCCAATCCCTGAAAAAGAAAAATGGCTCCCCTTTCTTGGACATACGCTTGATGCCGGAATGGCTGCGCTGTTTGCCGATGAAATCATTGAGGCGATCAAATACACAAAAAATCCTCTTCCCTATCTCACGGCCGCCAATCCGGATGACAGCCACCTCTGGTTGGGAGCGGCCAATGATGTGATCATGCGTGAGCGGGGCATCGAGTTTGTGGACGGGACTGCACCCGGATTTGCCGCTTGTGTAGGCTACTGTCCCACAAATGAATTGGCTGTCAAACTCGCACGCGAACTACAGGAAAAAAACCTGTATGTCTTCATGTCGGCGGGGGCTGACGGAAAATCCATGGCCTCTCAGCTGCGCGAAGAAGGTATTCAACTGGGCTGGGATACGCGGCTCGTTCCCTTCGGCGATGATGTGACGGCCACCATTCATTCCCTGGGTTTTGCCACACGAGTCGCCCTCTCGTTCGGAGGGGCTCAACCCGGAGATTTCCAGAAAGTTCTCCGGTACAACAAAAACCGTGTGTTCGCTTTTGTGCTGGCACTGGGACCAGTGGACGATGAAAAACACGCCCAGGCTGCAGGCGCCATAAATTTTGGTTTTCCAACAATTTCAGAAACAGATATCGATCAAATCCTTCCTTCAGGCATCTGCACCTACGAACATGTCGTCTCCCCTGTGTCTTTGGACAAGATTGTCGCCAAAGCGATCGAAGTCAGGGGGCTCAAACTCAACATCACGAAAGTCCCCATTCCTGTCCCCTATGGACCCGCTTTCCAGGGAGAAAGGATCAGAAAAGAAGACATGTACGTTGAATTGGGAGGCCAAGAACGACTGGGATTTGAATATTTGACGACCAAGGAGCTCGATGAAGTTGAAGACGGCAGGATCGAAGTGATAGGCCCTGAAATCGACGATATCCCTTCAGGCAGCAAAATTCCCATCGGCATATGGGTTGAGGTAGCGGGACGAGAAATGCAGACAGATTTTGAGCCCATTCTCGAACGTTACATTCATGATTTCATCAATGCCGCCAACGGTGTGTTTCATATGGGTCAAAGAGATATCAACTGGATCCGGATTGGAAAAGACACCAAGGATAAAGGATTTAAATTTCGCCACTTCGGCTCCATCCTACATGCTAAACTCCATGGAGAATTCGGAAAAATTTTCGACAAAGTTCAGATCAGAATTTACACTCTGGAAAAAGACATCAAGGCTCTCATCGGAAAGGCCCGTAAAGTGTATCTCAAACGGGATGCCCGTCTGGCCGATATGACCGATGAAGCCGTCGACACATTCTATTCATGTGCGCTGTGTCAGTCGTTCGCCCCCAATCATATCTGTATCATTACGCCGGAGCGATCGGGATTGTGCGGCGCCTACAACTGGTTGGACGGCAAAGCTGCCCATAAGATCAGCCCTGCCGGCCCCAACCAACCTGTAAAAAAAGGAAAAGTCATCGATCCTGTCAAAGGACAGTGGCAGGACATCAACACATTCGTTTTCAATAATTCACACAAGACCCTGGAGATATTTAATGCCTACAGCATCATCGAAGACCCTATGACATCATGTGGGTGTTTCGAATGCATTTCGTGCATCCTGCCTTCCACAAATGGAATCATGACGGTTTACAGGGATTACATGGGCATGACACCCGTGGGCATGAAGTTTTCGACATTGGCGGGGACGGTCGGAGGCGGAGCCCAGACACCCGGATTTATAGGCCACAGCAAACAGTATATTGCAAGCCATAAATTCATAAGCGCCGAAGGAGGTGCTCCACGGATTGTATGGATGGACAGGGCCCTCAAAGAAGAATTGGAACCCATCCTCCGTGAAATCGGAAAATCCCTGGGTATCGATAACTATTATGAATCGATTGCCGATGAAACGGTGGCTGTGACCGAGGAAGAGGTACTGGAATTTATTACACAGAAGAATCATCATGCACTATCAATGCCCCCTCTGTTCTAGTGTTCTAGTTTTTTGAGAATAATGATAACAATAGCCATATCAGGAAAGGGGGGAACAGGAAAAAGCACAATTGCAGCTCTGATGATCCGCTGGCTAAGCCAGCATAACGCGGGTTCTATTCTCGCTGTTGATGCCGATTCAAACGTCAATCTCAATGTCCTTTTGGGACTCGAGATCAAGGACACCGTGGGAGCGATCAGAGAGGAAATGAAAGAGGCTTCACAGAATATTCCCGGTGGAATGAGCAAGGCACAATTTCTTGAATATAAAATTCAAACCAGTCTGGTGGAAACACCCGCATATGATCTTATTGCAATGGGCCGCCCGTAAGGACCAGGGTGCTACTGCTATGCCAACAATTTGCTCAGGGATATCCTCCAGGCATTGAGTGCCCAGTACCAATACATCATCATCGACAATGAAGCCGGGATGGAACATCTCAGCCGCCGGACAACTCTGAACATAGACAATCTCCTCATTGTCAGTGATCCAACCGTAAGAGGAGTCCGTACGGCCTCAAATATCAGCCGTCTTTTGAGGGAACTGGATATCCGGATTGGAGAAAAAAAAGTTATCGTCAACCGTCTCCAAGGTGAAGTTCCGCTCATCGTAACTCAGACCATAAAGGAAGAACATCTCGAACTGGGATTAACTATTCCCGAAGACAACACTCTTTTTCAAATGGAGCAAAAAGGAGAGTCAATCTGGACGCTGCCTGATTTATCTTCGGCTTTACTTGCTGTCGAAAAATGGATGGAAAATTTTATACATTAACAATTGAGGACACCATCAATGGTATTTGAAATTTCAAAAGATAACAACGTTGGACAAGTGGTTTCCGTTCGTCTCGGGGCTACGATCGAACAAGGCGGAACCAGGTCTCATACTCTTACGGTCGGAGGAAATACGGCTCTTCCCTTTCATTTTTTCGAAGGACAATTTCCTCATCCACCTGTAGTGGCCATGGAAGTCTTTGACAGGGTTTCGCCAAAATTTCCTCCGCCCCTGCGGGATTATTTTAAAAACGTTCTAGACAAACCCGGAGAAATGGCAAAAAAATGCGTCGACGAATACGGGGCCGATCTCATCTCCGTTAGGTTAGAGGGAACTCATCCTGAAAAAGGTGACCTGAGTGCTGAGGAGGCGGCAGAAATCGTCCAGAATGTTCTCAAAAGTGTGAGTGTTCCTCTTATCATTTCCGGGCACAACCATTTCGAAAAAAATAACTCTGTTATGAAAAAAATCTGCGAAATAGCCGCGGGGGAAAACTGCCTTTTCAATTTTGTCGAGACGGACAACTATAAAACCATCGCCGCTGCCTGTATTGCCTATAATCACACTCTTGTGGCCCAATCCCCCATCGATGTCAACATGGCCAAACAACTGAACATCTTGCTGACTGATATGGATTTTCCTCTAGATAGGATTGTGTTGGATCCTCTGACAGGAACTCTCGGGTACGGACTGGAGTACACCTATTCAATCATGGAGCGGATCCGGATCGACGGGCTGTCCGGCGATAAAATGCTATCCTCACCTATGCTTGTCAATCCCGGGTATGAGGCTGCAAAGGTCAAAGAAACTCGGACACCCATGGAGGACAATCCTGACTGGGGAAATCTTGCAGAACGGATTGCCCACTGGGAAGTTGCCACCGCAATGAGTCTTCTGATTACGGGGGCAGATATTCTGATTCTCTATCACCCAGAAGCCGTAAAGGCTGTCAAAGGAAAGATTAAAGACATGTATCAAACTCCAAAGGACGAATAACCATGGCTCTATCTGGATTAGATATTTTTAAACTTCTGCCAAGAACCAACTGTGGAGACTGCAGCGTTCCGACATGCATGGCTTTTGCCATGAAACTGGCCCAAAAAAAAGCAGATCTGAGCGAATGTCCGCATGCTTCAGAAGAGGCCAAGGAATCTCTCGGGGCAGCCAGCGAGCCTCCCATCAGATTGGTTAAAATCGGGGGGGCCAACGCTCTGGAAATCGGGAATGAAACAGTGATGTTCCGGCATGACAAAACTTTCTTTCACCAGACTGGAATTGCCACCGTGCTCCTCACATCAGAGGATAGCGGCGATCTCCGGAAAAAAATCGAGGAGATCGAGAGTTATCGTGTAGAAAGAGTGGGAGAAGAGCTCTTTACAGATCTGTTTTTCATCCGGCATGACACCGATAATGAAAACAATTTTCTCGAGACAATCCGTGCCGTACAAAATTTTTCCTCCAAAGGCCTTATCCTCGACTGCTCCTCTATTGATATTCTCAAGAAAGGGTTGGAGATCTGTAAAAACGACCGGCCGGCTGTCTATTTGAGAGAAGCTGCCACAAATCAGGATTTTGATCTGTCCAAGGCATTTAACGCCAGTCTTATCCTCACTGCAAATTCTCTGGAATCCCTGGAAACTCAATCCGAAAAGGCCCGGACAGCGGGTGTCTCTGACCTCATTCTCAATTTGGAATCAATAAACCTGGGCCAACGGCTGCAAGACAGCACTTTATTGAGGCGGAGCGCGTTAAAGAACAACTTCAAACCCTTTGGTCACCCCCTGTTTTCTTATATTCGAGGAAAAAATATCTATGAATATTTAGCCGAAGCGTCCGTACTGCTGTGCAAATACAATTCCATCATTGTGCTGCCCGAGTACAGCAAGGCCCTTCTTTATGCCCTGTTTACGCTTCGTCAGAACATTTACACCGATCCCCAAAAACCGATTCAAGTAGATCCCAAAATCTACTCCATCGGAGATCCCACGCCCGATTCTCCTGTTTTTGTGACCACTAATTTCTCTCTGACATATTTCATGGTATCGGGAGAGATCGAAAACTCCGGAATATCGGCCCACCTCGTCATCGCGGAT
>JAZFSR010000372.1:0-7668 GCA_036446295.1 Candidatus Aminicenantaceae bacterium | reverse complement strand
AGATTGACTATTTGATTGGGACCATGATTGAAATTCCCAGAGCGGCCATCACCGCTGACGAGATTGCCGAGGAGGCGGATTTTTTCTCATTCGGCACCAACGATTTGACCCAAACTGTCTATGGATTGTCCCGTGATGATGGAGCCGGATTTCTTGCACATTATCTTGCCCATGGGATCTGGAAAGACAATCCCTTCGAGACCGTGGATATCAAAGGTGTTGGCGAACTCATGAAAATGGCTGTCCAAAAAGGACGTTCAACCAAACCTCACTTAAAAATAGGCATCTGTGGTGTGCATGGAGGAGATCCCCGTTCCATATATTTCTGCCACAAAATCGGATTGGATTATGTCAGCTGCTCTGCTTACCAGGTCCCCATTGCCCGTCTAGCAGCGGCTCAGATCACGCTCAAAGAAAAAAAAGCGTCTGAACAACCGGCTTAGATCAGTGTTTGCCTGACGCTTTATGGACCATATTTTTTAGGATATAAGCGGCCATGGCCGGATTGGCACAAAGCCTCCTCTTGGCGTAGGCCGTGGCATACTTCCATTTCTCGGCGAATGGAACATAGAGCCGAACAGGGATGCCGTCTTTAATGAGCTGGTCCTGGAATGCCTGTTTTGGGACGCCCATGAGCATCTGAACCTCATATCTGCCCTTCTTAACATGGAGCCTCTCGGCGATGTTAATGGATTCCTCGATGACCGCCTCGTCATGCGTGGCGATTTCGGTATAATGGCCATTTGTAAACAAAACCTCAAGCTGTGACAGCAATTTTTTCTTCATTTCCGCTTTACTCTGGATAGCTATCTCTTTGGGTTCGTTATAAATCCCGATACACATCCGGAAGCGGGCGTTCAAGCCTTCAAGAGACTTTATGTCGTCATCGGTACGAAAAAGCCGGGACTGCAGGACCGTACCGAATGTCGGAAATTCTTTGTGGATGGACCGGAAGATATCCAAAGTCATGTCGGTGAAGGTGTGATCCTCCATATCGAGAGTGACTTTGATATCATGCTCTGAGGCACGGGCGACAATATCCCTGATGATTTTTTGACAGTGTTCCCAAGTCTTGTGGCTTCCCAACTGCGTCGGCTTTAAGGATATAGTAGCAAATTCCTGTTTTCCGAGGGTATCGATAAGCCTCTCATAAACGCCAATACTGTATTGGACATCTTCATCCTCTTCTAGTTCTTCGCCCAGGAGATCGATGGTTGAGTTGACGTGACGCTTCTCCCAAAATATTCGGGCCGTATTCACAGCCGCGTCGATGCTGTCGCCGGCGACATAGGGACGGGCAAAAATCTTGACGAGTGGAGTGGGAGCCAGATTGATTATGAAATTTTTAAGACCCATAAAAACTCCTCCTACCTGAATTCTTCAGGTTAATATTCATATTTATTTTATCTGAGTATAATAAGATAAAAAATTAATCCATTTTCAGACAAACTTCAAGTAGAGTTTTCAATTTTCTCTAAATTAAAAAAGCTTTGGTTGAGCTTGTGTCCATTTTCTGATATCAATAAACTTTCATGATTCTTTTGAATAATCTCCTTCAGATTTTCCAAAGGGGGAAGTTTTCTTTCAAGTTCATTTACAGTGACAAGTACTGGATGCACAACATGAAGAACCATGTCTTCCCTGTCGAAAAATACAGGCTGATTTATGAAAAACTCCTCATGATGGGTGCCGGAAAAGAAGATTTCCTCTCGCCTCATTCTGCATCTGTAGAGGATGTTCTTCTTGTCCATACGTCTAAATATATCAAAAAACTCAGAGCCGGGAAACTCTCCCACTCTGATGTGATGAGCCTGGAGCTGCCCTATTCACCGGAGCTCTTTGAATTTGCTTTGATGTATGTGGGAGGAACAATCGTTGCGGCCGAGCAGGCTTTGAAGGAGGGTCTGGCAGTTCACATCGGTGGCGGTTTTCATCATGCCTTTGCAGACCATGGAGAGGGCTTCTGTGTTCTTAATGATGTAGCCGTGGCTGTTGAGAAGTTGAAAAAGGAAGGGAAGGTTGACAAAGTCATGGTGGTTGATGCGGATGTCCATCAAGGGAATGGGACGGCGGCCATCCTTTCCAAGAAAGATTATGTGTTTACATTTTCTATCCATCAGATGGATATCTATCCTGCAGAAAAGCCTCGAAGCCGTTTAGATGTTGGACTGTGGACCGGGGATGGGGATGAGAAATATCTCTCTGCTTTGAATGCCCATTTTCCTCGCTTGTATGAGGAGTTTCATCCTGACTTGGTTATCTATCTTGCCGGTGCGGATCCCTTTGAAAAGGATAAGTTGGGCAGTTTGAAGTTAACAAAGGAAGGGCTAATGGAGAGGGGAAAGCTTATCATCGGTGAAGCACGCAGCCGAAAGATTCCACTGGTTGTACTTTTAGCCGGAGGATATGCTCATGATGTTCAGGATACAGTCGCCGTCCATCTCAACACCATAAAAGTGGCTCGAAAAATGCAGAGGAAGTACACTTAGCCGTCTTTCTTTTTATCCGGATCGGTTTCTTTGTTCAACCAGTCCAAATATTTTCCAAAGCCTTGGGTTAGAGAAATAGCGATGATCTCGGGCACTTCATAGGGATGGATGGTCAAAAGAGTTTTTTCGAGTTCGGGATAACGTTTGGCTTGAGTTTTTATGAATAGAATATGTTCATCATCTTTAGTGATTTTTCCCTGCCACCAGTATATGGATTTGCAGGCTGCCGTTCGTGTCACACAGGCGGCCAACCTCTTCTCAACGAGATGTTGAGAAATTTTTTCTGCCGTTTCTTCATCGGGAACGGTCGTCAAAACAAGAAGTTCTTCTGACATTTCGTCCTCCTTCTTTTTGCCCGGCCTCTAATCCTGCAGCAAGATATGTGCAAATACTTTTGCATTGTTGACCATATTATCGATCACACAATATTCATTGGGCATATGGGCGGTATCATCCAACTTGGACCAACAGGCCGCCTCGAATCCCGCTTCACGAAAAACAGCGGCGACGGTCCCTCCTCCGATTCCGGTAGGTTTAGCCTCCAGCCCATAGATATCTTTGACGGCCTTTTTCAACACCTGAACGACCGGTGCATCCGGAGAGGTGGGGGGAGCAGCCGGGGCCCTCTGCTCTTCTTCCATGGTAATGGTCACGCTAAAATCCTTCTCTATGCGTTTTATCATTTCTCTTATTTTGTCTTCCACATCCGGGATGGAATAGCGGGGGAGAATTCGGCTGTCCATGTAGAAGACATCTTTTCCGGGGATCGTATTGATATTAGGGACATTGGCCTCCTTCTTTGTCGGTTCAAACGTGGAGATGGGAGGATCAAAAAGAGGATCATTTTCTCCAAATAAAGAATAGAGTTTGTTGAGTTCGGTCACGAGGAAAGAATTGGCCCGGAAACTGTTGATCCCCTTTTCCGGAGTTGAACCATGCGCCTGTTTTCCATGTGCCGTAAACTTGAGCCAGAGGATGCTTTTTTCAGATACTTCAATCATCGTGCCGTCTTCATTGCCTGTGTCCGGAACAATGATCAGGTCCTCTTTGCTAAAGGCTTTTGTTTGGTTGAGCACGTATGAGATACCTTTATCACTTCCCGTCTCCTCGTCTGCTACCAGGGCAATGCCGACATCAAAGGTGGGCAAAACTCCATGGGCCTGTAAGGCCTTTAGGGCAAAGAGGGAAGCCACCATGTCCTGCTGATTATCTTCCACCCCCCGCCCAAAAATTTTCCCTTCCTTCGCCCAGGCCTCAAAGGGATTGCCGACCCATTGGGCTAACTCACCGGGGGGGACAACGTCCATATGGGTCATAATCCAGATTTTTTTCGAAGATTTTTTCCCTTTGTACGTCGCCAGGATATTTGGTCTGTCTCCTGAGGGAGAATCTGGATCAGGCGCCTTAAACACTTCAATATCCGTGAATCCGCCATCATTTAAAAATTCAAGCAGGAATTCAGCCTTTTTGGTCTCGCCTTCGCCTCCGGAAGAAGGTGAAATGGCGGGGAAAGAGCAAAGTTTGATCTGCATGTCGATCATTCTGTTCCGAAAAGAATCGATCGTGTCTGTGATTTTATGGAAGGTGTTCATGTTTTTTCTCCTTAACCGTGAAAAATTCTATCACTGCAATTGTTAAGATGCAAGACCTTCGCAACTATTTTCCTTTCTTCTACTTGCATAGAGCATGGGGGAGGAACGTCTCTTGACATTTTTCACTTTTGTGACTACATTACCCCTAAATGCGAATTGGCTTTGATCTTCGTCCCTTTCTTCGTCATGCGACAGGAGTCGGGATCTATTATAAGAACCTTCTTTTTTCATTGGCTCGGATCGACGCCGACAATCAGTACTATCTTTTTTCTTCATCGTACAAGGACAGGTTTAAACAAGAAGAATTGCCTCCATTTTCTCAGTGCGTATTTCGCGATGCCCGCTATCCCGTCAAACTATTAAATTTTTTGTGGCAAAGAATGGGATGGCCTTCTCTGGACAAGTTTTTCAACACGGAATTAGATCTCACTCATTCTCCCATTCCCCTTTTGCTTCCAACCAAAGGAAAAAAGATTGTCACAGTCTATGACTTGTTCTTTATGGACTTTCCGACTTTTGTCCATGGGGAAGCGCGAAAAAACTTTGCTCAAAAAATAGAAAATTCTCTGCGTCGAGCCGATGGGATTTTGGTGATTTCGCAGTTTGTCAAAGATCAAATCATTAACCGATTTTCATTGAATGAAGATAAGATCAAGGTTGTTTATCTGGGAGTAAATCCTGACTTTTCAAATAAACCATCGGTGGCTCAAGCGGAAATTGTTAAAAACAAGTATGATCTGCCTTCAAAATATATTCTTTTTGTCGGGGCTATCGAGCCCAGAAAAAACCTGGTTAAATTGATAGAAGCTTTGGGATTCATCCATGAAAAGTCGCATGACGTTCCCCTTGTTATCGTGGGGAAAAAGGGGATGGATTATCAAAATCTTATAAAAAAAATTGAGGACAATAACCTTCAGTCTAAAGTTTTGTTTCTGGATTATATTCCCGAGGGAGATTTAAAAGTCCTGTATCATTTAGCCTCCTGCCTGGTTTTTCCCTCTCTTAGTGAGGGATTCGGCCTGCCTTTGGTTGAAGCTATGGCTGCTGAATGTCCCCTTGTAATCTCTCGTGCTCCGGCACTTCCTGAAATCGCCGTGGATGCAGCCCTTTACTTTGATCCTGAAGATGCTGAGGATATGGCCAGCCAAATCATTACGGTACTCGTTGACGAGGACAAACGGAAGAATCTTATAGAAAAAGGAAACCGGAGACTTGGGGATTTTAGTTGGATGCAAACCGCTGAAAATACGCTCGAATTTTATAGGTCGGTTTCTGTTTCGGTTCCGGAAAAGAGGAATCCGCAGTGATTATTGCCGTGGACTGTTATGAATCAGGGACCTATTCTACGGGTGTGGGGCAATCGATCGAGAATGTCCTCAAGGAACTTGTCCCGATGATGCCCAATGAGGAATTCATTGCACTAAGTCGTGAACCCATCGAAATGTACATGCCGTCCAGCGTTACACAGTATGTCCTGTCACCGGACAAAGGTTATTTTCGCTGGCAAAATGGGCCCCTCCGCCGTAAACTCAAACAGATTCAACCCGATATCCTCATTGCTCCCAACTACACTCTTCCTGTTATGACTCGATGTAAATCTATCCTCGTTGTGCATGATGTATCTTTTGTCTCCCATCCCGAATGGTATTCGACTAAAGAATCTCTCAAAAGAAAATTCTTTGTTCAACGAAGTGTGAGAAAAGCCGATTATGTCGTAGTTGTTTCCAGAACTGTCAAAGGAGAGTTGATGAAGTACATGGATGTCGAGCCCGGAAAAATTGAGGTTATGTATCATGGTGTGGACAACAGGTTCCAAAAAAGTCCTGCAAATCGTATCCTTGAGTGGAAGCGGAAAAAGGGACTGGACAATAAACTTATTGTTGGATATCTGGGTTCAATTTTTAACCGAAGACATATTCCAATTCTTATTAAATCCGTGGAACTCCTGCGCAGAGATCTGCCGGAGCTGATCTTGTACATAATCGGAAAGGACATGACCCATCCGCCGCAAGATGTGGCCGCACTTGTAAAGAAAGATTGGATCAAGTGGGAAGAAAGGCTGGGAAGTGAGGACCTTCTTCTCTTTTATTCGGCGCTGGATGTCTTTGCATATATTTCAGAGTATGAGGGTTTCGGGCTTCCTCCGTTGGAAGCGCTTGCCTGTGGAACCGTACCTGTCGTGCTTAATAAGTCCTCTCTAGGTGAAATTTATCAGGACATAGCCTTCCTCTCGGATGATGCTGTTGTTGAGCAGGTTGCTGAAGCGCTCAAGGATGCCATTCAGGACGATCAAGCTAAATCCCGGATTCTGGAAAAATTTACTCAGAAACGTTCTTTGTTTTCCTGGAAAAACTCTGCGAATGGCTTTAAACGCTTGATAGATAATATAGGAAGACGCCCTCATGCCTGAGCTCTCTGTGATTCTCGTAAGTTTCAATGACTGGATCCACCTGGAAAAATGTCTCCAATCACTTTTGGCTGTTCCCCCGGAGAAAAACCTGGAGGTTGTCGTTGTGGACAACAACTCTTCCGATGGCAGTCCGGACCTTGTTAAGGACCGATTCCCAGAAGTCAAGCTTATTCGAAACGAAAAAAATTTGGGATTTGCGAGAGCCTGCAATTTGGGGATCCGGGTCTCTGCCGGAGAATTTGTCCTGTTCTTGAATAACGACACAATCGTTAATGTTCAGGCCTTAAGCGTTCTCCTCGAGAAGATTAGGAAAAATCCTTTAATAGGTGCCGTAGGGCCTGCACTCCTATCCGGCCAAAAAAACTATCAGGTCTCCTTCGGAAAAAAGGTTGATTTTTTTTCTGAATTCATCCAAAAGGGATTTTTCAATCTCTACAATGCAAAAAAGTTGAAATCCGACAGCAAGGTCCGGGATGTGGGTTGGCTCAGTGCGGCCTGCCTGCTCGCCAGGAGAAAAGCACTGGAGGAGGCCGGATGTTTCGACGAAAATTATTTCCTCTATTTTGAAGATATTGATTTGTGCTACAAGATAAAACAGTCGGGTTGGATACTGCGGTTTCTTCCGCAGGCACATATCATTCATTTTGGAGGCACAAGCACATCTCCCGTGAAAATCTCCAGCCGCTATCACTACCGAAAAAGCCAGATCTATTTTTACAGAAAACACAACTCCCGGCTTTCCCAAAGCTTGCTGCGGATTTATCTTTGGTTGAATTTCAACTTTTCTCCCACCCTTGTTCATGGACGAAAGAGGGAGGATTTTCAGAGAAAAGATTTTTTGCGTCTGCTCGACAAAGAGAATTAATGACAAAGATAAAAGTTTTAGAAATGATTGATTCGCCTTTTTTGGGAGGTGGTCAGATTAATTTGCTTTCTTTGGCTGCGTCCCTCGACAAATCTATATTTGAAGTCCTTGTCTGTTCCAGTGACGCGGGGGCGTTAGTCGAAGCCGTTAAAAATAAAGGGATAAGGCATCTTCCCATCTCTATTACAAAAAAAATCAGCCGGAATACGGCAGCTGAAATCGCGGCTGTGTTGTCTGAGCACAAAATAGATGTGCTTCATACACATGGTGGAGTGGCCGGATTTTACGGCCGATGGGCTGCGCGCAAAAATA
>JAZFSR010000371.1:0-6468 GCA_036446295.1 Candidatus Aminicenantaceae bacterium | reverse complement strand
GCTAGACAGAGGAGACAAATACTCTTGAACACGAATAAGGAAATGAAGATCAAACCCACTATGCCGAGCACGTTAAAAAAATTTAAGAAAATATTGGTTCGTTCAAAAGCGGCTGACGGGAAAATGATACCCATAAGAGAGGCGAGTCCAATTGCGATTCCAAAATATCCGAGGGGAACATCGAATATCTTAGCAATGAAAGAGAAGGCTGAGCTGTCGCAGTTGAAAAAGGCGGAAATATCACAAAAAGAACCGTCATAGATCGATGTCGGAAAGTTGGCTGCAAAAAAATGGCGGAGAGAGAGATAAGATGAAACGATGACCAGGATGGAGATAATTAGATGAATCATCGAGACCGTGTTGATGCCTTTGAGGGTCAGTGATCTTTTTTCCATTCTATCCTCCGGTTAATTATATTATTTTGTTTGGCCGTTCAAAACAAGTAAAAAATCAACCTTTTCTCTGGAAAAAGCGTCTATCGTGTCGAGTTGTCGACTCAGTCAATCATGCGGCTTTCTATACGTTCCCCAGAACCCTTAAATCCTCGAATCCTTCGCGCACATGATCAAGTGCGATTATGATGATTGTCTTCCTGCTTTAGCTTTGATATAAAATAGTTTCATGAAAGAGCATACGAAAAGATCGGCCCTAATCCGGATTGTTGTTGGTTTTATGTTAGTAAGTGTCTTTTCTTTCAGCTGTCGGGATAAAACAGCCGTAGAAAAAGCGGTTCTTCCGATTGATGTCGAATTCCTGAAATCACAGCTCGATCTTGAAACAGAGGAAGATCCTCTTATTGGTGGAAACATTTCTTCAGGGACTTTTACGGTTTTTGAAAACCGGGAATCTCAAGAAGGAAGGACAATCAAGCTTTTTGTGGTCATCCTTCATGCTCTCAGCGAGACTCCAAGGCCCGATCCATTTTTTCCTCTTGCAGGTGGTCCCGGGGGAGATGTAACCCGAAGTGTCAATGCGTACAAAAAGTCCTGGATACGCGAAGAGCGGGATATTGTGTTTGTCAGCCAGCGTGGGACAGGAGGAGACAACAGGTTGGACTGTGTTTTGGCTGTCTCAGACGAAAATCTTCAAGATTATTTTGATCCGCTCTTTAATCTCGAAAACTTCCGAGCCTGTCTTGAGGAACTGCAGAAAAACTTCGATCTCACTATGTATTCGACCTGTTTGGCCGCGGACGATATGAACGACCTCCGCCTTGCTTTAGGTTATGACAAAATCAATTTGACAGGCACATCTTACGGTACACGGGCGGCTCTTGTGTATATGCGGCGGCATCCCGAAACTGTCCGCAGTGCGATCCTGAATGGTGTCCTTCCTCTCGCAAATAAAAATCCCCTCTTTCACGCTTCATCGGCTCAGGAGGCCATACAGCTTCTATTGGCCGACTGTTTCGAAAATCCTGAATGCCGTGTGGCCTTTCCCAATCTTGAGGAGGAATTTCTAACCGTTTTAGAACGGTTGGATGAAGAGCCGGCCGGTGTTTTGATCGATCATCCTGTAACCAAAGAACGTGTCCCAGTGAATTTGGATCGGGCCTCTTTCATGGAGGCACTCCGAACGATGATGTATTCTTATGGACGAAACCGCCAGGTGCCGTATTTGATTCATCAAGCCTTTCTCGGTGATTATGAGCCGTTTGCCGCCACAGGAATTCAGAGCAGCCGGAATATACGCAGAGGGCTGGCGCTGGGGATGCTGCTCTGTGTGACCTGCGGAGAAGATATATCCCGGGTCAGGGATGAAGAGATCGTTCGATTTACGCAGGGAACATTTTTGGGAGATGCCCGTATTCGCCAGCAGATGGCCGTCTGTGAGTTCTGGCCTAAGTCCAATATTCCGGACAATTTTGGCGACCCTGTCCATGTGGACGTCCCCATTCTTCTGTTGTCAGGAACCATGGATCCCGTCACGCCGCCTATCTGGGGAACAAAAACGGCCAGTCATCTTCCCAACGGCCTTCACCTTGTGATAGAAGGAGCCCACGGTGTGGGAGGAGACTGCATCAGACTTATTGAAAAACAGTTTCTGGAATCCGGTTCGGTGGAAAATTTGGATATTTCATGCATGGACTTGATTGAGTCCAGGCCGTATAAAGTCCGCGAAAACTAATGAACTCAGACTATGATCCACTCGCCAATGTTCAGGCTGCCGGTCCGCCAGGCTAGGACACCGAAAAATGGTTTAAGGGTGAAAAATGAAAAATATATGAAAATCTCTAATTCTTATTCGCTTTCTGGTTCAAAAAAAAACCATAAATTTAACTATCAGCGTGCTCCTGCATGTATTCGATATAAAGCTGATTGAGGTCTTCTCCGGCTAACTCCTCTTTTGTCTTCAGCATGACCAGCTTCCCTTTTTGCATAAATCCTACTCTGTCGGCGACAAATTTAGCGCGAAAAATGTCATGCGTGGACATAAAAATGGATTTCCCCTGATCCCGCAGCTCGGACAGCAGTACGAGGAATTCCTGTCCCGATTTTGGATCCAGGCCTGATGTCGGCTCATCGAGGATAATATTAGGGGCGTCCTTGATAATGGCGATGGCAATGCCGAGTTTCTGCGTCATGCCTTTCGAGAAATTTTTCGTTCTCATGTTGAAGGCCTCTTCCTGCAGCCCGACCCGTTTCATGACTTTAGCGTAATCGTCTCTTGTGAGATTTCGTTTACCGGCCAGTTTGGAAAAATAGTTGATGTTCTGAAATGCGGAAAAATTACCATACAGCGTGACATTTTCAGAGACAAATGATACAAAATCCTTTGCTTTTAAAGGCTCTTGAGTCATGTCTATGCCTTCGATGAAAACGGTTCCTTCGGTGGGGGGAATGAAATTTAAGAAGAGATTGATGGCTGTCGTTTTTCCCGCTCCGTTGGCTCCGAACATGCAGAATATTTCACCGGGTTCAATTTTTAAATTCAAATGATCGAGGGCCGTAACTCCGTCTTCATATATTTTTGTTAATTCTTTGGCTTCTAACATGATTTCCTCTCTTTTCTTAATTTATATCCCTTAGCGGACATCGTATTTGTTGAATGACACAAAGGCCCCAACAAAAAACAGAATGATTAAAACAATCATCACCACAAGGTCTGGAAGTATGCGCGAGAACGAGTCTCCTAAAGTCTCGGCTGAAAATTCATGCTGGGGCATATCGTCGAGTTCCGGTTTGGGCTGCTGGCCTCCGGATAAGTTGAGAGTTCGCATCATTTTCGTGTTAATCCATTTTGTGAAGATCGGTTTATAGGTTCTGATGGAGCTGAGAAAACGTTCATACTCGCTGATGCCCGTTTTGGCGAGGCTCATGGTGCTGAACATCAAGGCCGATGCAGGGGAGATACGCGAGAGGTTGACAGCCAGTTTTTGCTGCCCGTTGACTTTCGTCTGATACTCTCTCTCTATGGCGGCATTCCTCTCATCAAGTTTTGATGTCAATCTTTGTTGGAACTCCTCTAACCACAGTTTGATCTCCTCTCTCCATGCGGAAACTAGTGCTTTATCTGTAGGTGGGGAATTTTCTTTAAAATACGCTGTCTGCTCTTCAATGGCCTCTTTTTGCACTTCTTGGAGAAAGGCATCCTTCTGAGCCGTAATCTCATGGACAGAGGGGATGGGTTTTATCTGCCCGGCGGCCATGACCGCGGCTTTGGGGATGATGGTGACAAATGTGACCCAGATGAAAAGCAGGATCAAAAAACTTGTGGAGGAACTGGATGTGCGTGCCGAAATAAAAAGCCCAAGCGTGAAAAAGACGGAGAGATAGAGAAGAAACATGAGGAAAATCAGACCGATTCTACCCCAATCCTGACCGGAAAGGGATATGTTGGGATAGAGCATCAGAATAATCAACCCCAGCACCATGGGAATGACCAGGGGAATCAGAAGGCTGACAAATCCCCCAATCGCCTTGCCGAGGATCAACCGGTCTCTTGGGACCCTATTGGACAAGGCCAGCTTTAGTGTCCCCCTTTCCTTTTCTCCTACGATGGCATCGTAGGTAAAAAGGATGGCGAAAAGGCTCAAGACAATCTTGACGATAAAAGTCAGGTCGAGTGCGCCAAAGACAGCAAAAATAGGATTGCTGCTGAATTTGGAACCGGACAAACTCGGGTCATAGGCAATGTTGACTGTGGCTTGGCGCCCCACAGCTTCTTGAACTCCGCTGACTATTGTGCTCAAGACCTGAGGTTTTCTGTTGATCTTGACGCCTAAACCGCCTAGAGTTTGGTAGCTGGCCTGACTGTCCAGGTTTTTTCTGTTCAGAGCCACAGCGGCGCTGTGTTCTTTTAGGTCTGCCTGATAATTATTAATTCCCGTAAAGACAGATATGAGAATAAGAATAGTGCAGAGCAGGAAGGTGAACACAAATTTGGGGCTCATGATGGTGTCTTGAATTTCTTTTGTTATGATATCCCGCAGCATTATTTTCCTCCTTTTATCTATTTGATATAAGATTGAAAATGATTCAATTCATTTTATTATACTCTTTTATATCGCCGGTTATTCAGACAAATTAACACATATAAAAAAAATACGGATCAAGAGGGATAAAGTTTAAAAAAATGTTTTGCTACTGGACTGTAAAAAGTCACTTTTCAATTTTTGCCACACCAACATCTTCTTTTCAGGCGTATCTCTGTATTCAAAAAGAAAAGGGCCTGAATAATCAGCCGCCAAGAGACTCGCAATAACAAGATTCCAGTCTATTATTCCCTCTCCGGGAGCCCAGTGTCTTTCGTCGAGACCGTCATAATCAGAAATATGGAGAGTTGTGATCCGTTGTCCAACTTTTTGGATGAATTCTTCGGGAGTTTCCTTAAGCAGGTGGTTGACATCGCAGCAAACCCCGAGATTTTCGTTTCCTTCTAAAAGCCAGAGGATCTCTTCACTCGAGTTTCCCAGGCATGTTCGCGGCAGGCATTCGATGACCAGTTCAACTCCATAGGTCTTTGCCTCTGCGGCCAAAACAGAAAGGGACTTTCGGCAGGCTTCCATTCGAGCGTCGCGTTCTTCTGGAGGATTGGGCTCAAAGCTAGGATGAATGATGGCTTTTTGGGGCTGAAAAAATTCGAAAATTTCAAAAAGTTTTTCATGTTGCTTTATCACGTCTTGTCTGACAGTTTCGATTGGATCAGAAATATCCCACCGTTTTTCCATAAGGAATATGAATCGACCAGATCTTGACTCCCGCATCTGATGCAGCCTCCTTAACTTGACGGCAGAATTCTTCTCTTACAGAAGAATCTGCGTAGAATTGGGGCGCTCTCAATCCCAGTTCGGCGTAATCAATGCCGGCATCTTTAAGCTGAATGAAGGTTTCCGGAGAGAACTCTTCCCTGATACTCACCGATGTGGCCAAAATCCATTTTTCTATGGACTCTGGATCTGAATTTTGTCCGGATCTTCCACAGGAAGAAACAGAAACTAAAACAAAAATAGCCACAAGGACTATTAAAAATGGTGTTTTTTTGTGTGATCTCATAAATACTCTTTACCATAAAAGGGAAGTTAGTTAAATAAAAAGAGAATATTTTTACTTGAAATACATTTCTGAGGATGTAAAATGATCTCATCCCTGAAGTGATAAATCAAATCGTCAATGATGGCTGCCGTAACATGGGTGCAGTCTTTTTTTTCTTAATAACTCAAGGAGGGACCTCATGAAAAATCAATTCAACAAAAAATTTTGCAGAATGGGTGTCTTTGTTGTGGTATTGGCCGTCCTGCTCTTTCTGAACGGACTGCCCCAGGCCTACGGCCAGGACATCAATCCGGAGATTTTCAGCCAGCTGAGATTCCGGCATATCGGGCCTCCGGGAAACCGGACGTCGGCCGTGTGCGGGGAGCCGGGAAATCCTCTCGTCTACTACATCGGGGCTGCATCCGGAGGGATCTGGAAATCAATCGATGGAGGAACGACTTGGCTGCCTATTTTTGACGACCAGCCTGCTCAGTCTATCGGTTCCATTGCGATTGCCCCATCTGACTACAATGTTGTGTGGACCGGAACGGGAGAACCCTTTGTCCGAAGCAATATTTCCATTGGAAACGGCGTCTATAAATCGACAGATGCCGGAAAGACTTGGACGCATATGGGGCTCGAAAAAACAGGAAGAATCGGCCGAGTGGCCATCGATTCCAATAATCCCGATGTTGTTTTTGTGGCCTCTTTGGGCCACTGTTATGGGCCCCAAAAAGAACGGGGAGTGTTCCGGACCAAAGATGGAGGGAAAACATGGGAGCATGTACTCTTTGTGGATGAACACACGGGCTGTTTCGAGGTGGCTATGGATCCCTCAAATCCTCGAATCTTATTTGCTGGGATGTGGCCGCTGGTTATCCATACGTATGGGCGTGAAAGCGGCGGCCCAAACGGTGGAATATGGAGGTCTAAAGACGGAGGAGACACTTGGACAAAGCTGGAAGGCCGCGGCCTGCCGTCGGCTCCACTAGGA
>JAZFSR010000370.1:0-5154 GCA_036446295.1 Candidatus Aminicenantaceae bacterium | reverse complement strand
TATTAAATTAACATCTTCTTAGCTAATCTGCTAATTATTATTAATTTTATAGGAGGTATTTATGAATGTAGTTCCTTTACATGACCGGGTTCTTCTCAAACGTTTAGAAGAGAAGGAAGTTGTCAAGGGTGGAATCATCATCCCTGACACGGCCAAAGAAAAACCACAGGAAGCCGATGTTATCGCTGTGGGTAAAGGCCGAGTAACAGAGGATGGGAAAGTTATCCCTTTAGATGTTAAGAAAGGAGATAAAGTTCTCATAGGGAAATTCAGCGGAACAGAAGTGATGATTGAAGATGTGGAACATATCATCGTCCGTGAAGAAGAAATTTTAGCCAAAATCACCTGATTTTGTGAAAAGGAGAAAACAATGGCAAAACAAATAACAACTGGAGAAGATGCAAGACAGGCTCTCTTAAGGGGCATTAACGCTTTGAGCAACGTTGTCAAAGAGACTCTGGGTCCTCGGGGAAAAAACATTGTCCTCGATAAGAAATTCGGTTCTCCCACCAGCACCAAAGACGGTGTCACCGTAGCCAAAGAGATCGAGTTGGCGGATCCCTTAGAGAATATGGGCGCCCAGCTTGTCAAAGAAGTGGCCTCAAAAACTTCTGATGTGGCCGGAGACGGCACAACGACAGCCACGGTTCTTGCCCAGAGTATTTACTCTGGAGGATTGAAGTATGTCACAGCCGGTGCCAATCCCAACTTGATTAAAAAGGGAATTGATACTGCCGTGGAAGCGCTGGTTGGGGAATTGAAAAAATTGAGCCGCGATGTGAGCGGAGAGATGATTGCCCAAGTCGGTGCCATCTCTGCCAACAATGACGCCTCTATCGGCGATATCATTGCGGAAGCGATGGATAAGGTTGGAAAAGATGGTGTGATTTCAGTGGAAGAGGCCAAGGGCCTCGAAACCTCAATGACCATCGTTGAAGGGATGCAGTTCGACCGGGGATACCTGTCGCCTTATTTTGTCACCGATCCGGAAAGGATGGAGGTTGTATTAGAAAATCCTGTGATTCTTCTTCACGAAAAGAAGATCAGCAACCTGAGGGAGTTCCTGCCTCTGCTGGAAAGCGTGGCTAAGATGGGCAAACCCCTCCTCGTCATTGCCGAAGAAGTGGAAGGTGAAGCTCTAGCAACACTGGTGGTGAACAAGCTCAAAGGTACATTTGCCTGCGCAGCCGTGAAAGCCCCGGGTTTTGGCGACAGAAGAAAAGCCATGCTGGAAGACATCGCCGTTTTAACCGGTGGAAAAGTAATCACTGAGGACATCGGTGTCAAACTCGAGAATATCGGCACAGATTGGCTGGGTACGGCCACTAAGGTTGTCATCGATAAGGACGATACGACTATTGTTGAAGGTGAGGGAAAATCCAACGATGTCCAGGCCCGTATCAAACAGATCAGAACTCAGATCGAAGATACCACATCTGATTATGATAAAGAGAAACTCCAGGAAAGACTGGCCAAGTTGGTCGGTGGAGTGGCCTTGATTAGTGTGGGAGCCGCGACAGAAACTGAACTCAAAGAGAAAAAAGCCAGAGTGGAAGACGCCATGCATGCGACAAAAGCCGCTGTAGAAGAAGGCATCGTTGCCGGAGGCGGAGTGGCCCTGTTGAGAAGCCAGAAGGCTCTGGACAATCTTAAGCTCGAAGGAGATCTCGCCATTGGAGTGGACATCATCAAGAGGGCCATCGAAGAACCCCTCCGGCAGATTGCCAAAAACGCCGGGAAAGAAGGCTCTATCATTGTTGAGAAAGTCAAAGAACTAGAGAAAAATATCGGATTCAACGCGCTGACAGAAAAATATGAAGACCTTGTCAAAGTGGGCGTGCTCGATCCGACTAAAGTTGTTCGAATCGCACTGCAGAACGCATCCAGTATTGCCGGATTACTGCTGACCACCGAAGGTCTGATTTCAGACATGCCTGAAGATGATAAAGGTTCCAAGTACCCCCCCATGCCCCCGTCCCCTGACATGTACTAAATCTCAGATAAAAAAAAGGCCCAGGGTTTTTCCTGGGCCTTTTTTTTTGGCTTTCCAGTCTCTACATCTTATACTTCCCAAAATCTGTGGGCTGTAAATTTTCCAGCCATTTTTTCAGTTTTTCCGAATCTTCAAGGTTTTCGTCGATCTTCATACTTTGAGCCTTTTCAACGACACTTTCTTCTACGAAAATGGGGGCACCTGTGCGGAGTACAAGAGCTATGGCGTCCGATGGGCGGGAATCGATAGTGATTGTTTGGTTCATGTGCCGGCAGTATATCAGGGCATAAAATGTGTTGTCTCTCACATCATTGACGACAATTTTTTCCACTTTGATGTCCAGTTCGTCCAGCAAATTTTTCAGTAAATCATGAGTCATGGGGCGTGGAGTCGCGATGTCCTCTATCTTCAATGCGATAGCGTTGGCTTCAAAGATTCCGATCCATATGGGCAGCATCCGCTCGCTGTGGATGTCTTCGAGTACGACAATGGGCATCTTTGATATGGGGTCGACCACGAGTCCTTTAATTCTCATTTCAATTTCCATGTTACCTCCACACTATTGGCTAAATATAAAATCTGTTCAGGGTCTTGTCAAGGGATGTCGTTCTGAATGATCTTCATGATGTTTTCGGTAAGACCGGCTAAGACAAGAATATCCCCCTTTTTGATAACTTCTTCAGCAGAGGGAATGGGGATGGTCTGTGGTGGGTATTTTCTTTTGATAAGAAGAATGTCAATCCTGTGCACGGCTTTCAGGTTCAGTTCCTTGAGAGATTTTTCCAAGAAAGCTGCGGGGGCTTCGACTTCCATGATTTTATATCCTGTACCGATGTCAAAAGATTTGTGCTGTGCAGAAAATTTAATTTTTTGGACGATACCTTCTACGGCTTCTTTTTTGATGATTTCATGGTTGTAAGCTTCGATGACATCCTTTCGTTTGATGACTCCAGAAAATTTATTCCCTTTGAGCAGTGTGATTTCTGAGACATCTTCCTTACCGAAAATCTTCATGGCCTGTTCAAGATTATCCTCGTAATCGATGGAAATTCCCGGGACAGCCAGATCTTCGGCAATGAGAAGAGAATCGAGCAGGTCTTTGTCCAGAACAAGTTTTTTCATTTGGTTGAGTGAAAAACAGCCAATATAATTATTTTCGGCATCGATGATCTGGAAAGTGTTGTGTTTACTGCTGATCGCCAAGTCGATGATTTGTCCGACGTGCTCCGTGTTTAAAAAGACCTGGTGATCCTGACTCGCAAAATCTTTTACGTGCAGAGATCTCAGGATATTGACTTCGCGTCCTTCTGAAAAAAGAATCCCTCTCCGCTTGAGCTTCAAGGTGTATATGGACTGTTTGTGAATCCCCACCGTCATAAGGGAGGCGATGATACAGGACAGCATGAGTGGAAGAATAATTTTGTAATCATTTGTCAGTTCGAAAATGATAACAATGGCTGTAATCGGTGCATGCGTAGCGCCGGCCACTACGGCGCCCATCCCTACGAGTGCAAAAGCGCCGGGGGAAGACATGGAGTTCGGAAAAATGCTTTTAAAGAAGGTGCCGATCACATTTCCTGTCATGGCTCCCAAGAACAGAGAGGGCGCAAAAATTCCCCCTGATCCACCGGATCCAAGAGTTAAAGAAGTGCTGAGGATTTTTGCAAAGATGAGAATAAATGCCAGCCAGAGGCCCATTTGATTTGTCAGGCCGGCGTCCATGGCTTCATAGCTTACACCGAATATTTGAGGAAACTTGAGGCCGATCACACCCACAAGGAGCCCTCCCATGGCCGGCTTAATAAGCGGATGGACTTTGAGTGCTTCAAATTTGTCTTCAAGAAAATAGAGAACCTGGATGAAAAGGATGGCCACGGCCCCACATATGATCCCAAGAAGAATGTAGGGCCCGATTTCCCATACGGTGCTTAATGTGTATTTTGGAACTGTAAATGCTGAAAAGTTTTCTCCGGTTATGAATCGGGATGTCATCGTAGAAATAACGGAAGCGATGATAATGGGAGAGAACGAATAGACGCCAAATTCTCCCAGGATGACTTCAACCGCAAAAAGAGCTCCCGCAATAGGAGCGTTAAAAGTAGCTCCGATGCCGGCTCCTGCGCCTGCGGCCACAAGGGTTTTCAGGCCGCGGTCCTTTATCTTGAATAGCTTTCCTATTGTCGAAGCCAAACTGGCACTGACCTGTACGATAGGCCCCTCTCGTCCCGTCGAACCACCGGAGGCAATACATATCGAGGATGCCACAGCCTTTACGGCCGCCACTTTGTTGGGAATCCTTCCTCCTCGAAAGATCAGGGATTCCATGATTTCAGGCACGCCGTGTCCCTTGGCCTCTTTGGCTCCGAAGTAAATAATAGGGCTGATGATCAGCCCTCCTAAGGTGGGAATAAGGATAGTCAGAAACCAAGGCTGCTGCGCGGCTCCTTCGAGGATGCTTTCCGCCCTCCAGAATAAATTCTGGAAGAATTGGATCATGATTTTAAAAAGGATGGAGGCCAATCCAGCTAAGACCCCTATGAGAACAGCCAGTAGAGTTAAACGAATGTGTTCGCTAAATTCGGTGTCCTTGAAATAGCGTTCCATTTTAGAAAAGGGTGAGTTGTTTTTGGCTCTCTTCCCCTTCCTCCTCGTTTTCAAAGAGATGGATTTTTCCAAAAACTCCATCGTGTCCGGGGATGATCCTGACCTGTCCTCTCCTCATTCGCTCGACTCCCTGGCTGACTTTAGCCGGTGCAATCCGAGCCAATTCTTCAACAGGGACTTCAGTCAGGATTTTATACTCGGTTTGGAATTCATGGATGAAGCGGAAATAAACCTCCCAGACACTTTTACTGCCTGTGGATTTTTCAACGGCCTGGGCGATGATCTCGATCAAAGGGATGAGATTCTTGAACGGAATTCTGGAAGGAGATTGGTGTCCGGGTTCGCGGTCTGCCAGTTCAACGACTCTGTGCATGACTCCTACCGTAAGTTTTTTGCCACATTTTGGGCAGAGGTACTTATTCTGCCTGGTTTCCATGGGAGAAAAGAGAACATCGCATTTTCTGTGCCCGTCATAGTAGTATTTGCCTTCTTCAGGAAAAAATTCAAGAGTATGGAGAAACTTATCCGGATCTTTGCCTTTTAAGGCATCAATCAGA
>JAZFSR010000369.1:0-8353 GCA_036446295.1 Candidatus Aminicenantaceae bacterium | reverse complement strand
TCCACCCAGTCCCAGATAAAGCCGCCCTGGAGCTGAGGTTCACGTTCGATCACATCCCAATAATCCTGAAGGTTTCCCACACTGTTGCCCATGGCATGGGCATATTCGCAGAGGATGAGCGTCCTCCCATTCCGGATTATTGCCGAGAGTCGTATTCGGACGGTATCCCATCCCATGGGATTCTATGTTGGCTTCGTCGATCAGATAGATGCCGTATTCGTCACACAGGTCATACCACAAGGGTGTGTCCGGATAATGACTCGTGCGTACGGCATTGAGATTAAACTGCTTCATGAGTTTAATATCCTGAATCATGGACTCTTTTGATACATAGTGCCCAGTCTTTGGATCATGCTCATGGCGGTTTACGCCCTTGAGGAGAACGGCTTTACCGTTAACGAGTAGCTGACCGTTTTTCATCTCCACTTCCCGGAATCCGAAGCAATAGGATTCGACTTCCAGAATTTGTCCATCCGCGTCCTTCAAGACAAGAAGCAGTGTGTAAAGTGTGGGGCTTTCTGCAGACCACTTAGCAGGATTTTGGACATTAGTTTCTATGGTTATTTTTTTTTCTTCACCGGCGGGAAGATTTTCGATGGTGTCCATAATTAAAGGATCGCGGCCAATTGGCAAATCCTTATTATCTCTTAGGCTGAGTTCAATCCGGACATTTTGAGGGGCACGTGAATAATTCGTGATTTTTGCGATCACCTTTAAATCAGCGTGAGTGTAGTTCTCATCCAAATCCGTGATAATCTCAAAATCACGAATATGAACGGAAGGCGCTGAATACACATAGACATCTCTAAAAATCCCGCTGAGACGCCAGAAATCCTGGCATTCCAAATAAGAACCATCCGACCAGCGGTAGACCTCAGCGGCCAGGATGTTTTTTCCCGGCTTGAGATATTGAGTGACGTTAAATTCAGCGGGCGTGCGGCTTCCCTGGCTGTAGCCGACTTTTTGGCCGTTTATCCACAGATAAAAGGCGGACTCCACTCCATCAAAATGAAGAAATACCTGCCGGTTGTCCCAGGTTTTGGGCACTTCGAATTCGGTTCTGTAGGAGCCCACCGGATTGTACTCGTGCTGGATGTGTGGAGGATTTTTTTTAAAAGGGTAGGGACTGTTCAAGTAGATGGGAATTCCATATCCTTCCATCTGCCAGTTGCTCGGGACCGGAATATTTTCCCAGTGTTCCACGCTGAAGTCCGGCTTATAAAACTCTTTGGGCCTGTCCGCCGGTTTGTTTACCCAGTGGAATTTCCATGATCCGTTAAGAGATTGAAAATATGGGGACCGTGATCTTGAATTTTTCATTGCCGACGGTATGTCCGGATAGACCATGAGCGTGTTGTGGCCGAGTTCTTTATTGATGCCGAAGATCTTAGGATTTTCCCAATCGGGAATTTCCTCTGCCTTGAGAAAAGGGATCAAACACACAAGAATAAATAGATAATATAGGATTCTTTTTATTAATGGAGCCATCTTTTCCTCCGCCATAATATTTTGTTGTATTATATCATTTCAAAGAAAAACCACTAACCTGAATTATTCACGATAGAGGAAGTTATTAACCTTTTTTGACATCTCTCCACAGCTGATATATAAACATCACCAACCGAGATGAAGCCAGAAAGAACTCCTGAGCTTAAGCGGGCCATCAGACTCCCGCATGCCACGGCACTGGTCGTGGGCACGATAATCGGCGCTTCTATCTTTATGCAGCCTTCGGAAATAACTGGACATGTGCCTTCTGTGGGAGGTGTTTTTCTTGTCTGGATTTTATCGGGAATTCTGACATTTTTTGGAGCATTGGTTTGCGCAGAGCTGGCCTCGATTTTCACTCAGTCGGGTGGAGTGTATGTGTATCTCAAAGAGGCCTATTTTCCGGGCTTGGGATTTTTGTGGGGTTGGGCCATGTTCTGGATCATGCACTCCGGAATCATAGCTGCGGTGGCCGTCATCTGTGCCCGGTATGTCGGTTTTTTTGTTCCTTTAACCGATGCTGGGGTAAAAGCTGTTGCCATATCCGTCATTATTATCCTCTCAGCCGTCAATTACATTGGGGTCAAGCAGGCGAGTTCTCTCCAATCGCTTCTGACTTTGGGAAAGGTTGTGGCCATCGTATTTATTCTTCTTTTTGGCTTTATCCTTGGCGCGAAAGTCCCGGAGCATTTTGCAGCCGGAGAGATCGCTCAAACGGGAATTCCTATAAATGGTTTCTTCCTCGCCATGGTGGCCGGTCTTTTTGCGTTTGGCGGTTGGCACATGGTGACCTATAATTCCGAGGAAACAATCGACCCGAAAAAAACGATTCCTAGAGCCCTCATGCTGGGAACATTGATTGTGACGATAAGCTATATCGCATTGAATGCGGTCTATATGTATATTCTCCCTTTGGATAAAGTGGCCTCATCGACGCGGATCGCTGCCGACGCGGCGGATGCCCTTGTTGGATTTGGTGGTGGTGCGTTTATGGCCGGTCTTGTTGTTTTTTCGACGATTGGCGGGCTGACGGGAATAATCCTCTGCGGACCGAGAGTCTATTACTCGATGGCTCAAGATGGACTGCTGTTCCGGTGGATGGGAAAGATACATTCTAAATACAAAACACCCCATAGAGCGATTGGGGTTCAGGCCGTTTGGTCCTCAGTCCTTGTCGCGACAGGATCTTACCGTGCGTTGTTTACGCGGGTGGTCTATACAGAATGGATTTTCTTTGGCCTGATGGCCATCGGATTAATGCGGCTCCGGCGGAGGAAGGACCTTCAACGAGGGTACAGAATCTGGGGTTACCCTATCATTCCCATTGTTTTTACCCTGTCTTCATTCGTCATTGTGATCTATCAGATCATCTCCAGCCCAAAAGAGAGCTTGATCGGGCTATCTCTTGTTTTAATCGGACTTCCTGTATATTATTTGTGGACAAAAAACAAGTCGCCCAGGAGTTGAGCTTATGAAAATTATTGATGTACACAACCATTTTTATCCTCCGGAATACCTGGAGGCTATCCAAAGCGGTCCGAGCAACATAAAAGTAACGTATGACGCAGACAACAATCCTCTTCTCCATTATCCAGGGGATTACAATATTATCGTACGGGGACACCGGGACATAAACTTTCGGTCAGAGGTTCTGGAAAAAATAGGGATAGACATGCAGGTCTTAACCTTCACTACACCGGGAGTTCATATCGAATCTCCGGAACGTGCGGTCGAACTGGCCCGAATGGTCAACGATAATTTTGCCAAAATCAAAAAAGAAAAAAGTCAAAGGTTTTCCGCTTTGGCCACTCTTCCCATGAACGATCCAGAGGCATCGGTGACGGAATTGGAGCGTGCGTTCTCTGAACTTGGATTCCGTGGCGCGGCCCTACACAGCAATATAAACGGAGTCGCGCTGAGTGATGAGCGATTCTGGCCTCTGTATGAAAAAGCCAATGAACTGGAAGCCGTCTTTGACATCCATCCTTCTTTTCCGGTGGGGGTAGAGGCTATGACCGACTACTGGCTTATGCCTCTGCTCGGATTTACTTTTGACACGACACTCGCGGCGGCTAAGCTTGTTTTCAGTGGAGTCGTGGAGAAGTTTCCTAAGATCAGATGGATACTGGGGCATCTTGGCGGAACCATCCCTTATTTAGCAGAAAGACTGGACAGAGGATATGCGGCTTTTAAAGAGTGTCTGGAAAATATCTCAAAAAAGCCCAGTGAATATTTGAAAACATTTTACTTTGATACGGTGAATTTTGATATAAAGGCCCTTCAACTGGCTATAGACTTTGCCGGAGCCGATCATCTTGTGGCCGGGAGTGATTATCCCCATCAAATCGGAAGTCTAGAACAGATGGTCAGCTCAATCGACAAACTGAATATTTCTGAAGAAGACAAGGACAGAATTTACGGCAAAAATGCCGCACAATTGTTAAAGATTTGATATTTATGTAAAATATATTTCGATCCGGTATGAAAAAAATATCTCGACGTAAATTTCTAAATCTATCGGCAGCTGGGGCTTCCGGCTGGATGATTCTTCCCCGATATGTTCTAGGAGGGAAACAATATGTGGCTCCCAGCGACAAGCTTAATGTTGTTGGAATCGGCGTTGGCGGCCAAGGAGGCGGAGATATTTCCCAGATGGCAGAGGAAAACATTGTGGCCCTCTGTGATGTGGACTGGGAAAGAGCGGCCAGGACATTTGAAAAGTTTCCAGATGCGGAAAGATATCGCGATTTTCGAATCATGCTGGACAAAGAGAAAAACATCGATGCTGTTGTTATTGGGACACCTGATCATGTGCACGCCGTGGCTGCAATGGTGGCCATAGGGCTGGGAAAACACGTTTTTTGTGAAAAGCCTTTGACACATACTATTTTTGAAGCTCGGACAGTCACTGAAGCAGCGCGAAATGCCGGGATTGCCACTCAAATGGGAAACCAAGGCCATGCTATGGAAAGTCTTCGTATTCTCTGCGAATGGATTTGGGATGGAGCCATAGGGGACATCACCGAAGTTCATGCATGGACACCCCATCCGGTTTGGCCCCAGGGAATCGGGAGGCCTGAGGAGACTCCCCCTGTCCCTGAAAGTCTGAGTTGGGACCTGTGGCTGGGTCCTGCTCCAACGCGGCCTTATCATCCCTGTTATGTTCCTCAAAAATGGCGAGGCTGGCTTGATTTTGGAACCGGAGGCCTTGGCGATATGGGCTGTCATATTTTCGACCATATCGTTTGGTCCCTGAAGCTAGGTGCTCCGACAAGTGTCGAAGCCAGCTATTCGGAATTTGTTCCTGATAAAATGACTTGGGATAAACCAAAAAATATTGAAACCTATCCGCGGGCTTCGATTGTCACGTATGAATTTCCAGCCCGGGAGGGATTTCCTCCTCTAAATTTGACATGGTATGACGGCGGCTTGATGCCGCCCCGTCCTGAAGAACTTCCACAGGATTTGAAGATGGGCGACACGTATGGTGGCGCTTTATACATTGGAAGCAAAGGGAAGATTTTGTGTGGATCTCATGGCGCCAACGGGCTGCGCATCTGGCCGGAAAAGAGGATGGAGGAGTACCAAAGACCTCCCAAGACCCTGCCGCGATCCATCGGTCATTATAAGGAGTGGATTAAGGCATGCAAAGGTGGGGAACCGGCTGCGTCCCATTTCGACTATGCAGGCCCCCTAACAGAGATTGTTCTTCTGGGAAATGTAGCTATCCGGTCGGGCGAAAAGCTGTATTGGGATTCTGAAAATATGAGCTTTCCAAACTTTACTGAGGCCAACCAGTTTCTCCACCGGCCCTATCGGGATGGTTGGAGTCTGTAATAGAATTTAGCGGATCCACTACTCTTTAAATTTTTCTAACCAATTTTTCTTTATTTTTCCTAAACCGATCGCTTTTCCTGGATCAGATTTGTTTTTGCTTCTGAAAGGGCGTTATCCAGCCTGTTTTTTGCCCTAAGTTTTTCTTTCGTCTCTATAAGTTGTTCATTGAGTTCTTTAAACATCTCTTTTCCTTTTCCGTTCTATTATATATACTTTTCTTAGGCTTTGCATATTCAGGAATTTAGGCATATCTTTTAGAACACTAGCACCGGGAGGGAGATTGACGAGTGAAACTAAAATAATGTCCTATTTATGGGCATGTGTCTCTTTTGATGCGGATTTTAAGACATAAATTAAGTAAAAAAAATAAAAATATCTCTTGACATAACCATTATATTCTCTATAATAGGGATTTTTTCACTTGTCTTTTTGTCAAATCCCCATATAAACAAAAGGAAATTGATAAACGTATACAAAGTGGAGATGATAAAATTCCATATTGGCATGTTTATTGCAATAGGAAATAGAAGTAGGAGTACTGAAAAATGCAATCAATACAAACAATCGACTTGCAACAGCAGATCGAAGAAGCCTCTAAGAAGGCAAAACCGAAGAAAGCGTTGTATCTTTACGACGAGACCGGAAACAGAGAACTCTTGGGTGTTTTTAGCCAGAAAAAAGCTGATCAGATCAGAAGATATCTGAAAAGCAAGGACTTGCTTGATCGTCTTACAGAGTTCGAGGTGAGAACCACAGAACCGGATACGGATTTCGATTTTTAAGGGATTCGTTTCACCGATATATCGGTATTGTACACTTTAGTTGACTTTACTGCCGTCAGGTCCAGGCGCTGGTATTCCAGGCCCCTTTGCACATTTTGATGGCTTTTTTTAGTTCGTGCTGGCAGAGAAATCTTAAATGATCGCATGAGCGGCTAGCCGTTTCCCTTCATGTGACTGTATTTTCAATCTAGTCATTCTATTTGTCCATGTCAATTTAACTCGTTTTAAATGTCTGACCCATTGCTTTTTTAAGGAGGAATTGATATTCTTTTTTTATCTTTTTTGGAGGAACTCTTGTCATGAAATGTCCTCAATGTGGGATTGAAAATCCTGATGGAACCCAGTTTTGCTCAGAATGTGCGGCTCCTCTCATTCCCGGTGGAAAGGGACCTACTGAGACCACTCAAACTTTCCAAAATTCGGTCCAAGAGCTGTCGACGGGAAGTATATTTGCCGGCCGGTACAAGATCATTGAAGAACTGGAAAAGGGTGGAATGGGACGGATCTATAAAGCCTTCGATACTGAAGTGAATGAAAAAGTTGCTCTAAAACTGATCAAACCCGAAATATCTACCGATGCAAAAGCCATCGAACGTTTCCGAAATGAACTGAAATATGCCAGGAAGATAGCTCATCGGAATGTGTGCAGGATGTTCGATCTAGGAAAGGAAGGCGGCAATTTCTATATCACCATGGAGTATATTGCCGGGGAGGATCTCAAAAGTTTTATAAAGCGGTCCGGCAGGTTGACCATCGCCAAAGCCGTATCGTTGACCAAACAGGTCTGTGGGGGATTAGCCGAAGCACACCGCCTGCACGTTGTTCACCGTGATCTGAAACCAAAAAATATTATGATTGATATAGACGGCAATGCCCGCATTCTGGATTTTGGGATTGCCCGATCGCTCCAATCTGAAGGGATTACCGGAGAGGGCGTGATGATCGGAACACCCGAATACATGTCTCCTGAACAGGTAGAAACGAAGGATGTGGACTCACGCTCGGATATTTATTCGCTGGGCATTATCCTTTTTGAAATGCTTACCGGACGGCTCCCCTTTACCGGCGAAACGCCCTTAAGTGTGGCTATGAAGCAAAAAACATCAAAGCCTCCGGATCCACAATCCTTAAATCCTCAAATTCCTGCTGATCTCAACCGCATGATCTTTAAATGTTTGGAAAAGGACAGAAACAAAAGGTATCAATCCGTTGAAGAGATTCTTAACGATCTGAACAAAATCGAAAGCGAAATCCCGACTACAGAAACCATTGTGCCGAAAAGGCGCACACGGATAACTGATGAGATCACAGTAACGATTGGAGTGAAGAAGTTTCTTATTCCTGTTTTTGCTGTTATTGCTGTCGGGATATTGGCCTTGGTAATTTTTGGCCCCTCCAAGAAAAAAGTGATTCTTCCGGTTATTTCAGACAAACCCTCTCTGGCCGTCATGTACTTTAAAAACAATACGGGAGATGAGAACTTCAATCATTGGAGGAGCGCACTTTCCGATCTTCTGATTACGGACCTCTCCCAGTCTCAGCGCATAAGCGTGTTGAGCGCAGAGAGGCTCTTTAATATCCTCACTCAGCTCAATCAGGTAGAGGCCACCACGTATTCTTCTGATATTCTTAAAGAAGTGGCTCTGCGTGGAGGTGTGTCCAATGTCTTGGTGGGAAATTTCACAAAGGCAAACGGGACATTCCGGATCAATACATCTCTCCAAAATCCGCACACCGGGGAAGTTATTCCTCTCGAAAGACTTGAGGGGGAAGGAGAGGGAAGTTTCTATGACATGGTTGATGAGCTGACCTTGAATATCAAAGAAAAATTTGAGTTTTCGCCGCAGGAAATTGAAAACGATATAGACAAAGAAGTGAGTACCATTACGACAAGCTCTCCGGAGGCTTATAAGTTCTACAGCGAGGGGAGAAAACTGCATCTTACTGGGAATTATCAGCAGAGCATAGTAATAATGCTGGTGGTCCTGGATATTGATCCCGATTTGGCTATGGCGCACTGGTCGCTGTCCAGTTCTTATGGTAATTTAGGATTTCCCCCGGCCCAGGTGAATGCGATTAAAAAGGCATTTGAACTGAGCTTTAAGGCCTCGGATCGGGAGCGTTTTATCATTGCCGGAGATTATTATCGTCTTTCAGAGGAAACGTTCGACAAAGCCGTAGAGGCCTATGAGCAGCTGCTGGAGATGTATCCTGACGATTCGACCGGTCTTACGAATTTGGGACTG
>JAZFSR010000368.1:0-5165 GCA_036446295.1 Candidatus Aminicenantaceae bacterium | reverse complement strand
AAGTAATGAAAAAGCATTCGATAGAAAACAGTACGTTCCGGTTTTTATCGACGGAATTGAGATGGATCTCTCGAGCCTGTACACGGAACTTCTGGAAAAATTTAAGAAAAGACACAAATAGTCGCGCAATTCCCCTTAAACAACAAGATAATTATTTCGATTCAAGAATTCTAGATCCCTTTCGTCTTTGCGAGTGCAACGAAGCAATCTCATCCTTTCATTCATCAGATCGCCACGGCCTTTACAGGCCTCGCGATGACAATTGGGGGTCCCCTTGACCCCCTGACCCCTTGAATCCTTATTTTTTGGCTATTGTTCCTCAAGGATGATGACAGTGTAACCGTTTTGCTTAAGCCTTGCTGCGATTTTTTTTGCGCCATCTCGTGTTTTGGCTTTGATTCTCACTCTGAAGTAGGTCTGAAGCCCGGTTTTATATTCGATGATATAAACACGTCCAAATCTATTCCCAAGTTTTTGTTTTAAATCAACGGCATTTGTTTTTTTGGAAAAAGAACCGATTTGAATGGAATATGTAATGGGGGATGGTGGGGGTGACAAGTTTCTTATGATTTCAATCGTTACGGGGACAACTCCCGGTCCTATCATCCCTAGGACCTTAGCGGCCGCATAGGAGAGATCGATGTCCCTTCCCTCGACAAAAGGTCCTCTGTCGTTGATACGAACAGTCACGGTTTTATGGTTGTTTAAATTGGTGACAATCACACGTGTTCCGAAAGGAAGCGTTTTATGCGCAGCCGTCATGTCATTCATGTTGTAGATTTCCATGTTGGACGTAAGCTTGCCATGGAAATCATCACCATACCAGGATGCAAATCCATTCTGAATATTTCCTTCAGGAAAATACTTCGTTCTTACACAGGCCGAAAAAAAGAGAAAAAGCAGTGCTAACACGAAGATGTTCAGTTTTGTCCTGTTTATCGATATGGTTCCTTTATCAAATTTCATTACAATCCTCTCCTCAGATCAGGAGGTTGACAAGATTGTCTTTGAGAAAATCAAACGCCTCTATGGGATCGGAAACATATTGAATGAGATTAAAATCTTCTTCATCTATAGCTCCAACATCGAGCAGTGCTTTGAAATCGATTATTTTTTTCCAGTATTCTTCTCCGTACAGGCAGAGAGTTATGCCCTTTTTGTTGATTTTTTCAGTCTGGATGAGGGTCAGCAGTTCAAAGACTTCATCGCAGGTTCCAAATCCACCTGGAAATGCGATGATCGCCTTTGCTTTGTAAACCAACCAGAACTTCCTCATGAAGAAATAATGAAAAGTAAAAGACAACTCGGGAGAGACATAGGGATTGAGTTTCTGTTCGTAGGGAAGAGATATGTTCATCCCGATGGATTTGCCTCCGGCTCTATGCGCTCCTCGATTTGCAGCCTCCATGATTCCGGGACCCCCTCCTGTGCAGATAACGAAATTCTTTCCTTTGGGTTTCAGCTGGATGGCCCATTTGACGAGTTCATGTGCCAGTTCCTCGGCTTCCCAGTAGTATTTATAGAGGGGATCTTTTTTATTTGTAGGATCTATTCTCGCCGAACCAAAAAATAGCACCCAATTGTTGACTTTATATTTCTTGAATCGGGTAAGAGGTTCCTGATATTCACTTAAAAATCGTAAAGTTCGTGCTTCTCTTGAGTTAAGAAACTCAAGGTTTTTATACGCCCTGACAGGCTGCTTTTTGTCATTCATGTTTTCCTCTCCATCGGTGTTGTGGAAATTCTAACGCAATTTAGATATCAAGACAAGTTCATTGACTTTACTTCAAATTACGGCTGTGTTATCAATAGGTCTATTTGCTGATTATGTTTCCTATCGAGAGCACGGATGACAAAAGAATTAGAGCCGCTGATTGAGAAGGATTATCCGGGAAGGGTCATCATTATTGGTGCCGACAAGACAGGAAAAAACGTCGTTGTCTTATACGCGATTACAGGGCGTTCTCCTTCAAGCCAAGCCAGAAAAATTGAGTTTTCTGACCATAAGTTCCTTGTGAAACCGACCGATGAATCGATTTTAAAAACTGGGAATGTCGATCTGTTAATCTATCCGGCGATTCTACTTTCTGAGGGAATAGCTGTCAGTAACGGCAAACAGACGGACGATATCCAGGCCGCCATGCGCGGTGCGGGAAATGCCGTTCATGTTCTTGAAACATCTTTGATAAACTGGGATTACGAACCCGATGAACCGACATTTACTCCCAGGGTAAGCGGATGCATTCTTTCTTCTAACAATGCTGCGCTCAGTATTATTAAAAGAGAAGAGGAGGGTAGGGTTCGACGTGAATATTTTGAAATTCCATTGATACCCGGACAGGGGAAAATGATCTCAACTTATACAGGGGATAATAAAGATCCTCTTCCCTCCTTCTCCGGATTTCCGGAGGATGTCTTTCTCAAGGAAGCATCCGCCGAGAACATGGCTGCCGCAGTGTATGAGGCATTGAAGCCAAAAGAGCCACACAATGATTTCAGAGTAGCGGTGGCTTGTGTTTATGGTGACCCTAAGGACAATAAACATTATACTTTCTCTATTATTAATGGGAGTGAAAGAGACAAAAAAAATGAAAGAAATCAACAAAACGACTCGGAAACAGTACAGAACTAAAGTTGTTGAAGATTTCCAAGAAGTTTTAAGTTTTGGAGAGATCAAATTTACGAAAAAACTCTCCATGCGGTATGGGGAAAACCCGGGATATCCTGCAGCGTTTTACCAGGAAGATGGAGCCTCGGGCCCCAATATGGCCACCTTTGAAGTTCTTCAAGAAGGCTCCAAAGGCTTAAGTTACATCAACGTAGGCGATATGGACCTGGGGCAGCGGCTTGCCAGGAAACTGACCTCGATCTACAAAAAAATGAAGATCTGTGTCCTCATAAAGCATGAAATGCCCAGCGGGGTAGCTATGGGAACCCTTCCTTCAGAGACTTTTGAAATGGCTTGGAAATGTGATCCTTTATCCAACTTCGGAAGCGTGGATGTGTTCAACTACACGGTCGATAACACCTTGGCCGATCTTATTACAGAGCCGGGAAGAAATGTCGAGGTCGTCTATGCTCCGGATTTTTCATCTCGGGCTTTAGAGATATTGGGTTTAAGAAAGCCTCTCCGGATCGTGAAAATGGGGGCCTTCTTCGACAGGATCTCTTTTGATCAGGACCTGGAATTTAAAAGAGTGGCAGGAGGGCTTCTGGTTCAGAAACGGTTTGACTCTCGCATAACATCCAAGGACTCTGTGGATGTGGTTTCAAAAAGACAGCCCACGCTGGACGAATTTGATGCGGCCGTATTCACTTGGAATGTGGCCTGTTTTACTCGGTCCAATGCGATTGTTATCGGAACAAAAAATAAGGTGCATGGGATCGGTTCCGGGCAGCGAAGCCGTATAGATGCTGCGGAAGATGCGATCAAATTTTCTCATCGAGGGTACGGTCCGAAAGGATGTGTCATGGCTTCCGATGCGTTTATGCCTTTTCCTGATGTTGTCGAACTGGCTGCTAAAAATGGAATAACCGCTATCATTTATCCTCTGGGATCGATTCGAGATGCAGATGTTATCGCCAAAGCCGATGAAGTCGGTATTGCAATGATTGTCACAAAAAAAGCTGATCAAACCGACAGCGAACGGTGTTTTCTTCACCGATGATAAAAGAAAAACTAAATCGCTTGACATTAATCTTTATGGGAATATAATGGATTGTTTTTACGGCAATAATTATATGTCTTAATAAATAGGCTGGGGCCGTTTTATATGAAGATTAATTCAGCCTAAGGAGGTTTTTTATGAAAAAAGTCGTGACGGTTGAAGAGTTGTTGGCGAAGGCCGAACAGCCTTCAAAAGATGCTCTCAGGCTTCATCCATTCTATAGAGGTAAAATAGGGGTGATGCCTAAATGCCGAATCCGCAATTTTGAAGATTTTGCCATCTGGTACACGCCCGGCGTAGCCGCACCTTGTAAGAAAATCCAGGAAGACAAAGATCTTGTCTATGAAATGACGAACAAATGGAATTTTGTGGCTGTCATTTCCGATGGGTCCCGTGTGCTGGGATTGGGAGACATCGGACCGGAAGCAAGTCTGCCGGTCATGGAAGGAAAAGCTCTTCTCTATAAATATTTGGGTGGAGTCGATGCCTTTCCCCTCTGTCTGGACACGAAAAATCCGGAAGAAATTATTCAGGCCGTCAAATGGCTTCAACCCACATTCGGGGGAATCAATCTAGAAGACATTGCTCATCCTAAATGCTTTCATATCCTGGACACTCTAAGGAAAGAGATGGAAATTCCTGTCTGGCATGATGATCAACAGGGAACAGCTTGTGTGACTGTTGCCGGCCTCATTAATGCGGTTAAAATTGTCGGGAAGAAGATGGGCGAGATTAAAGTGGCTCTGATTGGAGCTGGAGCCGCAAACATCGCCATTTCCCGCTTGATCGTCACAGCAGGAGTCAATCCCGGAAATATTATTCAAGTGGATTCCAAGGGAATCCTGCATAGGGACAGGGGAGACCGGGGATTACTCCAGACAAAATTCAAAGAAAAATGGCATATCTGTGAGACGACAAACAAAGATAGCCGTAAAGGGGATATAAAGGAAGCCATGCATGAAGCGGATGTTGTCATTTCGGCCTCAAAACCCGGGCCAGGAGTCATAAAAAAGGAATGGATCCAGGGAATGGCTGATGATTCTATCGTTTTTGTTGAAGCCAATCCGATTCCTGAAATATGGCCGTGGGAAGCCAAGGAGGCCGGCGCCAGAATTGTCGCTACAGGGCGCTCGGATTTTCCTAATCAGGTCAATAATTCCCTCGGATTCCCCGGAATTTTCCGTGGGGCACTGGATATCCGGGCCACTAAAATCACAGATGAAATGTGTATCGCAGCGGCTAAAGAATTGGCCAAAGTGGCCGAAGACAATGGACTGCACGAAGATTACATTGTTCCAAATATGGATGAGTGGGAAGTTTTTCCCAGGGAAGCTGTAGCTGTAGGCAACATGGGAATAGAACAGGGAGTTGCAAGAATAAGATCCTCAGAAAAAGTAAGGCGGGAACAAGCCGAGCAGATTATCAAACAGGCACGTGATGAAGTCCATATGATGATGAAAGAGGGATTTATTGCCGACCCCGACAAATAACAAGGAG
>JAZFSR010000367.1:0-8508 GCA_036446295.1 Candidatus Aminicenantaceae bacterium | reverse complement strand
AGCCCGCCCCCTCCGTCGTCTGGCTGGGACTGGCAATCATAATGGCCACCATCACCCTCTATATCATCTTCTGGTAACACGGCGCGGCAAAAAAAAAGCGCCCCCGACGGGATTTGAACCCGTGCTGCCGCCTTGAAAGGGCGGTGTCCTAGACCAGGCTAGACGACAGGGGCGCAGGTGGGTGGTGAGCCGTGCTGGACTCGAACCAGCGACACCCGGCTTAAAAGGCCGGTGCTCTCCCTCTGAGCTAACGGCCCGCACAAAATAAAGATATATTTATAAAGGAAAAGACGAAAAGAGTCAATATCAGATAAAGGATCAGTCCAAAGGTACTATCGAAACGATGATATATCTCCCTTTCCACAAATGGCTTGTTGACTCATCTTTAAGGGTGTACATCCTAAGAAAAAACTTATAGTCTTTAGTGCCTTCATCCCCCACTGTCCGAAGAGTGACTTCTTTAAAGGACACCTCACCTGTCAGATCTCTGACATTGATCAGCTCCTTGACACCCAGGGAAAAAAGGGTGATCTCCTCTTCTTTTTGAGCCTCAGCCTCAGCATCATTTTTTTCTATCTGGACATTTTTGTGCTTCTCATACTGATCGTCATACTTGGTTTGAGCTTCACTCACTTTCGTGCGAGCCGCTCTTTTTGCGGCTGTAGTCCGGGATGTTTCCTCTGCAAACTTAGCATTATCCAGCTCATCACTGGCTGCAAGAGTGATCACGATGGAATCGTCAACCTGTTTCTTGATGTCAAGATATTTCTTATTTAAATCAGGGAGTGTCGCCGGTTCGAGAACTTCCTCTGTGACCGATAGAATTTCATACGAATCCGCCTTGATGGAAATAGGTGAGATGGCCATAGCAGACATTGTGGCTATATCACTTAGAGAATCTGCCTGGAAATACCTATCAAGAAGATTCCTTTCAGGATCCGAAGAACAGCTCTGCATAAAGACCATAACAAGAAAAATCCCTATCAGAGAAAGACTTTTTCTGTTCATTGTTCCTCCTATCTGGATAACTTTATTTGTGTGTTCTAAATCTTACACGTTTCTTAAACATAATTGCAACCTAAAAAGACTCATTTTTTGGAATATTTTTCAAAAAAAAAGAGGCAGGCACAATTTAGAAAAATGACTTGCAATATTTTAGACTAACTTAGAAAATGAATAACGAACAAAGTGAACTCCGCACCATGGCAAAATAAATGAAAAAAAAAGAAATCCTTGTGATGGAAGACCTCCTTGGATCGAACAAAAAAATCGCCAATGAGATCCGGAACAAACTCACAAAAAAGGGAATCCTGACGATAAACCTCATGAGCTCTCCGGGATCGGGAAAAACAACTCTTTTAGAGAGCCTGGCCGAATGCTTGAGTCCCGATTATAAGATGGCCGTTATCGAAGGCGACATTGAAACGGAGCGTGACGCAGAAAGAATCCGGAGCAAGGGCATCCCTGCATGGCAGATTACAACAGGTGGTGCATGTCATCTAGAGGCCAAGATGGTGGGCAAGCTCATCAATAAAATCCCAACCGACCTTGATTTTCTTTTTATCGAAAATGTGGGCAACCTTGTCTGTCCGGCCGGTTATGACCTGGGAGAAAAAATCCGCTGTGTCCTCCTTTCAACCCCTGAGGGAGATGACAAGGCAAAAAAATACCCCAAGGCTTTTATGACTTCGGACTGCCTGCTCATCACAAAGGCGGACTTGGTGCCGATGCTGCCGTTTGATATCGAATTGGCTGTAAAAGAGGCCAAGGAAATCAATCCGGGGTTAAATACGTTTGTGATATCGGCGATTAAGGGGACCGGCATGGAGGAATTTAAGGAGTATCTTGTGACCTCTCTCGAAGAATTGAGGGCCAAACATGCATGAACTGTCCATCATCGCCAACCTGTACGAGATCATGGAGGAAAAGGCCAAAGAGCAGGGGGGTAAGAAGATCACTTTTGTTAAACTCCAGGTGGGGATACTGTCGGGAGTTGTGCCCGATTTTCTGGAAACAGCCTTTGAGATCTTCAAAAAGGACACAATGGCCTCTGACGCTGCGCTTGAAATAGAGAAAGTGCCCCTTAAAATCCGGTGCACGGACTGCGGGAATGAAAATACATCCGACGAACTTATTTTCGTCTGTAAGGAGTGCGGCTCCAACCGGATCAAAACCCTTGACGGCACCGAACTCATCCTCGAAAAAATGGACATTTCTCTTTAATTGGGGACAGTCCCCAGTTTTTCATAAAAGTGGGGACAGTCCCCACTTAATCCAAAATTTGACTTCGCAGGCAAGCAATGTTACAAATCTTTTGACCTGAACAGAAGGAGAGTAGTATGAAAAAGAGACAAATCCTTTTTATGATTCCTGCACTCATAATAATCTTTTCACTCGTCATTTTTTCTCCTATTTTTGCCCAGGAAGGAAAAAAACTCACCTATGAAATGGTTTATGAAAGAAGCGGACCTTCTCTCACTCAATCTCTTCCCAGAATCCGCGGGTGGGCCGATGATAGGCACTACATCATTTCGGAAACGAATACGGATGAGGAGACAAAAGCCCTAAAGCTCTTTAAGGTTCACTTCAAATCGGGCAAACAAACTCTTTTGTTTGACTATGGCCCCATCCAAAAAGCCCTTCCTAAGGGATTCAATGCCTCCTCACACATCGGAATGGCTGGAGACTATGAAGGTTTTCTCTATGCTAATCAAGGAGATCTTTATTTTTACTCTGTCAAAGCCAATAAATTCAAAAGACTGACGGCCACCCTCGGTCCGGAGAACAATCCACAACTCTCCCCGGACGGAAAGAGAGTGGCCTATACGAGAGATCACGATCTCTTCTCTTTTGATATCGAAAACGGAGTCGAATATCAGCTCACGGCGGACGGCTCGGACATCCTCTACAACGGCTGGGCCTCCTGGGTTTACTATGAAGAAATCCTCGGGAGGGGATCCCGGTATCGGGCGTTCTGGTGGTCTCCGGACAGCCGGAAGCTAGCCTTCCTTCAATTCGATGACAGCCCTGTGCCCATCTTCCGCATCACGCGCGCCAGGGGCCAGCACGGCGAACTCGAAAATGAACGTTATCCCAAACCCGGCGATCCTAATCCATACGTCAAGCTGGGTGTTGTCTCCTCTTCCGGTGGTGATATTGTCTGGGCCGATGTTAAAGAAAAGGCAGACCACTATGTGGCTTTTCCGATCTGGCTGCCCGATTCATCACGGTTGACATTTCAGTGGATGAACCGTGAGCAGGACCATATCAAAATCTATACCATGGATCTCGAATCCGGAAAGAAAAAGGAAATCTATGACGAAAAGCAGTCCTCTTGGGTCGATTTTTTCTCCGGTTTGTATTTTTTCGAAGATGGCAGCGGATTTCTTCTCAACAGCGACAAGGACGGATGGAACCACAACTATTATTACGACCTAGAAGGAAACCTCATCAAACGCCTCACCGAAGGCGAATGGTCAGCCAGCCGGCCCTCCCTTGTAGACATAAAAAATAAGCGCATCTTCTTCAGCGGCAGAAAGGGGGAAATGACAGAGAGCCAATTCTTTACGGTCAACCTGGACGGTTCAGGATTCAAACAGCTCACTAAAGAGGCCGGATCACACAGAGCCAATATTTCCACCGGGGGAAGCTATTATATCGACAGCTTTTCAAACGCAACCACCGTGACCAAAATGGATCTCTACGGCACAGACGGCAAGCACATCAGAAGTCTCGGCAGCAGCCGCACAGCCCTTATGGACGAATACAACCTGGCCAAAAAGGAACTCTTCACCATTCCCACAGAAGACGGATGGGATCTTCCCGCCTCCTGGGTTCTTCCTGTTGATTTTGACAAATCCAAAAAATACCCCATCATTTTTTCGATCTACAGCGGCCCGGGATCAGGCTCGGTCTCCAACTCCCCCGCGTCTCTGTCCCATCAATATTTTGCTCAGGAAGGCATCATCACCATAGCCGTCGATCACAGGGGCTCGGGAAAATTTGGCAAAAAAGGCATGGCGCTCATGCACAGGAACTTAGGAAAGTGGGAGATGCATGATCTGATCGAAGCCGTCAAATGGCTCCACAAGCAGCCTTTTATAGATAAGGATAAAATCGGAATCACAGGCGGAAGCTACGGCGGGTATGCCACCTGCATGGCTTTGACTTACGGCGCCGACTACTTCACCCACGGCTATGCCCGCTCCTCGGTCACGGCCTGGGAACTCTACGATTCGGTCTATACAGAGCGCTACATGGACCGCCCCTTCGAAAACAAGGACGGGTACGCTTTCGGCTCCGCCATGACACATGCCAAAAACCTCAAGGGTGTCCTGTTTATGGCCCACGGCGAAATGGATGACAATGTACACATGCAGAACACGATTCATCTTATAACCAAGCTCATGGACGAAGGCAAGCAGTTCGGATTTATGATTTATCCCAACCAGAGGCATGGATTCGGCGGAAAGACACGCGCCCATTCCAACCGGCATTATGTCGATTTCTGGTTTGAGCACTTCCTGAACCGCTAATATGGGGGGTACGGTCATCGGACAGGACAACTTTGAAACACTTTCGATTTGTCCGGTTTGCTCGAGTTCTGCAATAGAATTTTTTAAACAGAGCACCTTCGAAATCAGGGAGATAAGCGCAGAACAGATTAAAATCACCGACAGCGAATACGGGAAAACCTGGGATCTGAGCCGATGCCAATCCTGCACCCATGTGTTTGCCAATCCTGCACCCAGGCCTTCCTATATCCGGTCGCTTTACAGCCAGGTGGAAGACCCCCTCTATGAAGATGAGGCCGAGGGAAGAGCAAAAAATTTCACGAAGATCCTTTCCCGTCTCGAAAAAATATGCCCGCAAAAAGGACCTTTCTTCGATGTGGGGGCCGCCACAGGGATTTTGATCCATCTGGCCCGCGGCCGCGGTTGGGAGGCTGACGGCATCGAGCCCAGTGCATGGGCTGTCAAATATGCTCAAGAAAAATACGGCCTAAACATCGTGCAAGGCTCCTTCGAAGAGGCTTCTCTCACGGCCAACCATTTTACCGCAGTCACGATGATCGATATTGTCGAACACATGTCCAGCCCCTTGGAAGCCGTCCAAAAGGCTTTGGAAATCTTAAAGCCCGGAGGAATATTGTGTCTCGTCACACCCGACATAAAAAGCCTCGCCGCCCGGATAGCCGGGGTTAAATGGTGGCATTTCCGTCCGGGACACTTGGGATATTTTACGGCCAAAAGCCTCCAAAAACTCCTCGACCTAACCGGATTTACAATTGTTAAAAAAAAAAAATATGCCTGGACCTTCAGTGCCCACTATCTTTTCTCAAGAAAAAAATGGCTTCACTTTTTGATAAAAAATACTCGTATGGCTTTGTTTTGGAAGAAAATTTCTATAAAATTAGCACTGTCCGATTCCATGGAGATTTATGCTAAAAAGGACAGCGGAGAATAAAGAACTGCCGGAATGAAAGCTTACATTAAGGCCCTGAGACTCTCACGGTGGCCCAGAAGTCTGACCATCTATGTGGGAATCTCGGCCTTTTTCTTTTTGAACAGGGATCTTATCCCCGTAACCCCTATTATTGACCTCGCCTGGAAATCCATCCTGGCATTTGTCCTTACATGGGCCATTTCGTCCGCCAATTACGTCATCAATGAAATTGCCGATGCCCCATTTGATGCCCATCACCCCGAAAAACGCAACCGTCCTTTAATCTCCGGCGAAATTAAAAGAATCCCCTTGCTTTTTCTTGGAATCGTGCTGACGGCCATAAGCTTGACCGCAGCCTATTTGCTCTTTGGCAGACCGTTTTTCTATTCTCTTCTAGGTCTTCTTTTCGCGGGCTTCCTGTACAACATCCCGCCGATTCGAACAAAAGACATCCCTTTCCTGGATTCAATCTCGGAATCGGCCAACAATCCCATTCGGTTCCTCATCGGATGGTTTGCGTTCGCCTCCTCCGGGGCCTTCCCGCCTCTTTCGCTTCTCCTGTGCTGGTGGGCATTCGGGAATTTTTTGTGGGTGGGCAAGAGGCTTTCGGAATTCCGGTCTATAGGAGAAATTGCAGGCAACTACAGGGCCTCTTTAAAAAAATATTCGGAAAATTCTCTGATTTGGGGAATGAAGGCCAGCACGGCCGTGTTTTTTGCTTCTTATTTCCTCTTTGCCTGGTCTTTTAAACTGGAGTCGTTTTACATCCTTTCTCCCTTTGTCATCTATTACATCTTTCTCTTTTTCAGAAAAATCATGAAGGAAGAAGGAGTCATGGAAGAACCGGAAAGCCTGCTCAAGCGGCCCAAATGGGCGCTCTACACCCTGTTTCTTGTGGTGGTCTTCTTCATCGCCTCTTTCTTCGATAAAATTGGTCAGTAAAAGGAGATTCTAAAAATATGTTTGGAATAGAAAGCACAACGGATATTACAGAGATTTTTTTAAAACTCCTCCTGGCTGTGGCGCTGGGTGGATTGATCGGGCTGGAACGGGAGTCCAGTCATAAACCTGCCGGTTTCCGGACAAATATTCTGATCTGCATCGGCTCGACGATGGTGATGATTCTGTCGGGCCTGCTGCTCGAAGGCCGGGAGAGTGGGGGTGATTTCACGAGAATCGCTGCGGCTGTCATAACAGGAATGGGTTTTATTGGTGCCGGTTCGATCATCCAGGCAAGAGGAATGGTTATGGGCCTGACTACAGCGGCCACACTGTGGGCTGTTGGGGGATTAGGTCTGGTTATCGGAGCCGGGTTTTTTATCATCGCCCTTATCTACGCAGCAGTGATCATTTTGACACTGATTATTTTCCGCGTGTTTGAGGACCGGTTTCTCACCAGATCACTTTACCGCTACCGCATAAAGACAGCGGCCCCCATGCAGGTGATAATGGATGTGAAAAAGATCGCCATTCATGAAGGCATTAAATTTAAAGAAATCAAGTACAAAAAAGAAGAAGAAATGGCGTTAATATCCCTGGCCTTTCCCTCTTCAGAGGAAAGCGAACAGAAGTTTCACGTGGGACTCATTAATCATAAAGACATTTTTGAGATTACCGTTGACTGAAATACCTCTTCTCATCGCAACTACAAACCAGGGGAAAAAAAGAGAGATCGAAGCGGAACTCTTTGAGTTTCCCGTTCGCAGTTTATCTCTAGCCGATCTCAAAATCTTTGAGTCTTTTCCGGAAACGGGGGAAACCTTTCTGGACAATGCCAGAGGGAAAAGTCTTTTCTATAGTCAAAAATGGGACGGGATCACACTGGCCGAAGATTCAGGCCTGGAAATTGAATACTTAAATGGAGCTCCTGGAGTGCATTCCGCCCGTTTTTCCAATCCGGGCGCCACGGATGAAAAAAATAATGACAAGATCCTATTTTTACTAGAGCAGGTCCCTGACAGCAAGAGGAAAGCCCGGTTTGTCTCGTTTATGGTCCTTTCTCAAAAAGGCATTGTCATCACCGAACTTGAAGGATGGGTGGAGGGAACAATCACAAGAGAGAGAAGGGGAGAAAACGGATTCGGATATGATCCGCTATTTTTTTATCCGCCTCTCAATAGGACATTCGGGCAGCTTTCTAATCAAGAAAAAAACAAGGTCAGCCACCGCGGCCAAGCCCTTTTGAAGCTTAAGGCTTTTTTAAAGGATTATTTAGGGATCAACCCCTGATTTTAGAGGCTGATCCCTAGTTATAATCCAGGTTTCGATATTTAGACCGTGATCCGATCCTTGAGCGAAGCAAAGACCTTTTCACCGATGCCTTTGACCTTCAACAGATCCGTCGTGCTCTTGAATTTTCCGTTTTCCTTGCGGAAATCGATAATCCTCTGAGCGACTTTTTCTCCAATCCGGGGCAGTTGCTGGAGCTCGGTCAGCGAAGCCGTGTTGATATTGATCTTCTTTATCGATGTCTGGGACGCCGCATAGCTTTCAATCGGAACAAAAGCCGTCAAAGCCACCGCCAGAACGAGACTCAAGACCATACCTTTAACTAAATATTGTTTCATGTGAACCTCCTATCACCAAACGTAATGCAACTTCCGGACCAATTGAGAATAAACCGTATTTTATTTAATCTCAACACGTTACGATTGGATCAATGTGCTGCGGTGTGAATTGAAGTTGACACTTTCCTCTCATATCTGTCAACTTTTGGATTTGGGGCCTGATAATAATTAAAGGGACATCATACTTAATTCATGCGGAATTAAGTATGATGTCCCTTTAATTATTTTTAACTTTTTTTGGAGAAGCTTGTGTTACTTTTTCTTTAAGTAGACGTTTCCGCTGAATGTCTTGAGTTCAACTTCCGCTCCCCCACCATTGACGGTACCACTGAGAGATCTTTTTCCTATCTTACCTCGCACGGTGATATCAAAATCACTGTGGATGCTTCCGCTGAACGATCTTGCCTCCAAATCAAAGGCAGCATTAGAAGGAACGATAAACTCCACGCGGCCGCTGAGACTATTGAGATGGTAGTATCCGTTTGAGGCAAGATCA
>JAZFSR010000366.1:0-3591 GCA_036446295.1 Candidatus Aminicenantaceae bacterium | reverse complement strand
GAGACGGAGGTTTAAGTTTAGGCGGAATTCCCCGGGACGAACTCGCAGAGGCTTTGGTCCGTTATCTACCTGCAGAAAGAACGACCATGTACGGAACGCCCATTGGAAGAGAGGATATCCGCAGAGCCATCATCGAAAACTACTACAAGTTTGACCCAAGGACAGGTATAACACCCGATCATGTAGTTCTTGGGGATGGAGGACGTGATGTGCTGCAAAAATGGTACCAGGTTGTCCAGCAAAGTGGGGGCCGTTATGGAGATTTAATCCTGGTCTCGGCAGCCCCTTGGCCCTCCTACCTCCAGGGACCTTATATCAATGGGATGAACATCCTCCTTGCGCCCGGTGATCCCAATAATGATTTTAAGATCAAACCTGAAGGCATTGATGAATCCATCGCTTTTGCCGCGTGTAATGGACAGAAGATCAAAGGACTGATTATCACAAGTCCGGATAATCCTACGGGAAACTATATGGACATTGATGAGATTCTTCATCTCATCCATCACGCCGTTTCAAAGGGGATTGAATACATCCTCGTTGATTTGATGTACCAGGCCGTCATAGACCCGGAAGTGAAACCCTATGATTTCAATTTCCTATTTCAGGAATTAACCCGTGAAGAATTCAAATCTGTCTGTCTTATCGATGGACTGACTAAAAAAGCCGGCGCCTCCAACCTCAGGAATGCCCACATCATATGCCCAAGAGAGGATATCGTTCAAAAGATCAAAGGCATTGCCACGCACACAGTCCTCCCCAATGCTATAGGTGAGGCCGCAGCTCTAGAGATTTACAGTCAGAAAGAACCCACTCATCATCCCTGGGTGAAAAAAGTTGTCGACACAACGGCTGAAAGTCGGAAAATTGTTAAATCTCGATTCAAAGAATTAGGATACAGATTTATATGCCACCAGGGCTATTATGCTTTTCTTAATATCTGGAAATACCTCGGGAAAAAAATTCCAGAGGACAAAATCATAAAAGAAAAAAACGGAAACCAAATCAAAACTATTGAAAATGTGAACACTCTCAAGAGCTACCTATCGACAAGCTGCGGCCTGGCGGTGATTCACGGAAGTGTCTTCAAACAGCCTGATTTTATCCGATTTTCCTATGCCAACAATCCAGAATACACCTCCGGCGCTATCGACAGGCTGCATGAAAGCTTGTCTGCCCTTGAAGATTGATCCATGACGAGTGTACTGAACGAAATACTTGATTTATCTCAACATCTCATCAAAATTCCCGCCTTCAGCACCGGCCGCTTAAAGAATGAGGAAGGCATTCAGAAATGCTTCCATTTTATAGTCAATTTCTTGAAAACAGCAGGATTACACGTCATAGAGTTCAAAAATGGGGGGAGGTCTCCTGCCCTGTATGCCGACTGCGGCGGCCGGGAAAAAAGCCCGCGCGGCGACCTCCTTCTTGTTGGGCATTTCGACAGAGTGTCACCCCATCATGTCTCCCAGATAAATCCTGTTGTTGATGGAGACTGGTTAAAAGGCCGGGGCGCTGCCGATATGCTGACCGTCACGGCAACATATCTTGTCTTCCTAAAAAATATGAGTGAAACATCAGGATTAAATCCACCAAGAATCGGACTCTTACTTGTTGGAAATGAGGAACCCGGTGAATTCGATAAGTGGGGAACACCCCATGTCCTGGCTGCATTGAAGAAAAAAGCCAACTATACACCGCAAATAATGATTGCCGGGGAAAGAACCGGGGAAGGAGAAAAAAAGTGGGGCCAAGTCGAGGTAAAAAATAGAGGGGTAATCAGGATCAAATTTGAAGCCGCTCAGAAATCCCAACATTCGTCTTTTATTTCAGGAGAAACAGCACTGGACCGCATTCTCGACCTTCTCAATCAAATTAAAAAAGGCTTCCCAAAACCTCACGATCCATTTTGGAAAAGCACAATGGCCATTTCCTTTTTGAATTCCGGGGAAGTGGATAATTTCAACACCCTGCCATCTTCTGCAATAACAGGATTAGAAATCAGGTCCATTCCTGAAGATGATTTCACCATTATGTTAGAAGAAATAAAAAGTATGGCAAAAAAACTTAGCATTAAACTTCATTTTTTCAACAATGAACCCGGAATCATGACCCCTATCGAAAATCCTCACATTCAGAAACTGCTTGAAGCCACAGTTAAAGTGAATGGGGGGAATCTTCATGATTATCTCGGGAACGGAAAACTCCCCGGGTCCCAGGCTAGATTTGCACCGGAAAACTGCGCGGCTGTGGTTTTCGGTCAGTCCGGAATTGGCCCTCACTCCGAACACGAAGCCCATTACATCCCCAGCATTATGCCGTATTACAAAATTCTGGAAGAACTTGGGAATGTCTATGCCTGAACCGTTTCAGACTGAATAGGCTGCTTCAATTGTCGCATTTATCCCCGCGGCGGCTTCTGTTGAATTAGAGCTAAATACATATTGACATAACTAGTTATATAGTTATATCATAAGAAATCATAGGTGATATTTCATGAAAAAAGACAATGAAAAACAGGCTTTTGAATGCAGATGTACCCCTAAGGAATGCAAGGATATAAAAAAGACAGCCACTAATAGGTTTGAGATCCTCAATGATGAAGTCGTACTGAAGAAACGGGCAGCTTTATTCCGGGCTCTTGGAAATGAGTTTAGATTGAATCTTCTGGGGCTCCTGGCTGTTCGTGAAATGTGTACATGTGAGATAGTCGAAGTCGTTGAAGGAGCTAACTCCACTATTGCACACCACCTGAGGATGCTTATAGAAGGAGGACTCGTTGATTCCCGCAAAGATGGCAAGTTCACTATTTTTCAGCTGAATCATGATCTGATTAAAAAACATAGTGTGTTGGAAGAATCCGGCATCTTTTGCTGACAAAGCCTAAGCCGTTTAAAATTTAGGAGGAGATTATGGGAATGATGAACGCCATGATGAACGGCATGATTAAAGCCTTTCCGCCTGACGAACGGGAGGAGATCATGCTCAAGATGATGCCTGAAATGATGAAAGACATTGATATCAAAAGGCTAATGCCTGATATGTTGAAGGAAATGGGACAACTTATCACACTGTTTTCTGTCTACATCTTCCTTTCAACGGCAATTAAAGATGAAGAGCTGAAGGGGATCCTTATAGAGGCTCGGAATAAAATGAAGAATAAAATGCCTGAAATGATGAAAATGATGCAGCCTCTGATGCAGCCTCTTATACAGCCACTGATAGAAGAGAAAATGATGCCGGCGATGATGGAGTTCATGAGCCCCATGATGCCAATGATGAAGGATATGATGCCGGCTATTTTAGAGAAATCCATGATTCCGAAGCTGAAAGAAAAGCCGGATATAAAAGAGAATATGTTGGGAATGATGCAGACCATGTTTTCCCATTGTTCGGTAAATATGGTTCCTCTTATTGACAAAGATGACAGAATCGATTTTATCAAAAAATTTTTTGGTACTCTGGCCCATTCTGCCGTTCCCGAGATGTCCGCCCAAGAGAAGAACAGTTTTATCAATGAAAGTATTCAAATTATGGAAGAAATTATACGTTAGCCTAAATATATGAGGAGGAAAAGTAAATGGGAATGAT
>JAZFSR010000365.1:0-9010 GCA_036446295.1 Candidatus Aminicenantaceae bacterium | reverse complement strand
GGAATATAAAAAATGGCTACATAAATACCAGCAATGAAAAACCAGAGAGTGGCCACACCATGAATGGAAGAAATGATAATTTCATCCCCTCTCCATTTTGTTCTTAAAGCAGCTGATTTAAGTTTCTTGACAATGACTTTTTCAAAGATTATCCCAATGAAAAGTCCTCCCACAATTAAGGCAGCAGGTAAAACCCAATTCATAATTTCCTGAAGTTTCATGATGACAAAGCTTTCAGAGTGCCGAGGGCCGGACTCGAACCGGCACGTAGGAAACCTACGAGGGATTTTAAGTCCCTTGCGTCTACCAAGTCCGCCACCCCGGCAGCGGAGCGCAGATTATATCACAACCTCAAAAAACCAACAAGTTTGGGAGGATTGATCCGCTTGCTACAAAATGTATTTATTGAGGGTCATTCCGTCGGGAACTTTGACTTTTTCCTGATAGACATTCCAGAAATATGTCCTCGCTTCTCCAAGCTTTTCGTAGAGAGGATGACCCTTTTCAGGGAAATGTGTAGCCATTGTCCTCCCCTCTTCATCAACAAGAAGAAGTTTTTCACAGCGGTTCAAAATACCGGCTGTGCCCACACTTCCGATTGCCACTAATTCGTTTGTTTTGACTTTTGTGATCAATTCCCCGTAGGTAAGATGTCTCTCTATAACCGGCACATCCATTTCTTTCAGAATCGCGACAATGCCCTGGATCGTGACTGATGGGAGGATCAAGTTGCTCTCGGGGATTTTTATGACCGTCCCATTTTTAAGAGCAAACAGGCAGCAGGAGGAATCCCATTCAGAGATCAAGCGTTCCTCCAGTTCTAAATGCGGCTTATCATCCAAAAATAATGCCGATCCGGCCTCAGGATCAATTTTCCTGGCTTCGTCAACCGCTTTTACGCTTATAAGATAATTCACACCGAGTTTCAAACACCCTGTCTGGTTGATATCCACGGCTCTGACCAGATGCGGGACTACTACTCCGGAAAACGGCTCGCCTAAATACCGGTCGTAACGGCAAACGACGGCTCTAACACCAGGCCTTCCGGGAAATGTGACACCAATGGATTGTTCTTCATCGATCGTAAACGGTCGAAGATAACCCTGGGCTCCAAGTTCAGACATTTCCTCAAAAAAGGGACGCAGTTCAGGTTCACTAAAATATTTATGAATGAACATATCGACTAACTCTTCAACTGTTGGAACAAAATTTTGTTTCTCGCTGGATAAGTTAAAGGCTATCCCTTTTTGAAATCTCTGCAGGTTTTTAAACCAGTTAAAAAACACAACTTCGATTTGACCCGATTCATTCTGTCTGCAGAAAAAGCGGATGCCCTCGAAAGATAAAAAGAGTCCATAATGTATGGAACGGGAAACGGCAAAAACTTTGGCATCCTGATCAAGCAGAGTATAGTCTTTTTCGCCAAGGATATAGCGCATCTGTCTCGGCGCCCATTTGACACCTTCAAATCCAGCCATTTATCCTCCTCTTAGAAATACATTTAACCTGAATTATTCACAATTTTTATGAATTAATCAGGTTAGATTTATCACTGAAAAGAGTTGAAGTCAATCCTCCCCCATGTTGACTAGATTTCAGATCATGATAGAATGTTTCCATCACTTTCATGGTGATCAAGGAGAAGCCGGCCATGAGCAAGATTAATGTCGCTATTATCGGTGTGGGAAACTGCGCCTCCTCTCTCGTCCAAGGAGTCGAGTACTATCAAAACTCCAATAATTCAGACATGGTCCCCGGAGTCATGCATGTCAACCTGGGTGGATACCATATCAGAGATATCAACTTCGTGGCGGCTTTTGACATCGATAAAAACAAAGTCGGAAAGGATCTCAGCAGTGCTATCTTTAGTCCTCCCAACAACACAACGAAATTTTCAGACGTACCCCATCTCGGCGTCAAAGTGGAACGTGGAATGACACATGACGGGATCGGCAAATATCTTTCTCAGATTGTTAAAAAAGCACCGGGCACAACGGCCGATGTCGTAGGCATCCTCAAAGACAGCAAGGCAGACATAGTCATTAATTACCTTCCAGTCGGCAGTGAAGAAGCCACAAAATGGTATATTGAACAGGTTCTGGAAGCCGGATGTGCTTTTATCAACTGCATACCGGTTTTTATCGCCAGCGAATTGTACTGGCAGAAAAGATTTGAAAACAAAAACCTCCCCATTATAGGTGACGACATCAAGTCCCAGGTGGGAGCGACCATTCTTCACAGAACTCTCGTCAACCTCTATATGGACAGGGGAATGCCAATAGATAGAACATACCAGCTGAATACGGGCGGAAATACGGATTTTCTCAATATGCTGGAAAGGGAGCGGCTGGATTCGAAAAAAAAATCAAAGACCCATGCCGTAACATCCCAGATAAAAGCCAGGGATCTGGACATCGCAGCAGATGATATCCACGTCGGCCCCAGTGATTATGTGCCCTGGCAAAAAGACAATAAAATCTGCTTTATCCGCATCGAAAGCCGGCATTTTGGAGACGTTCCGACACATATGGACTGTCGTCTTTCCGTAGAGGATTCCCCCAACTCCGCAGGTGTGGTTATAGATGCTATTCGCTGCTGTAAATTGGCTTTAGTCAATGGCCTCTCCGGAGCGCTCTCGGCTCCATCGTCCTATTTCATGAAATCTCCACCAAAACAATATACAGATCCGGAAGCTCACATCCTCACTGAAAAATTCATAAAAAAATACAGAAAAGAAAATAAAACGAAATAGAGACCTCAATAAAAGAGGAATACCATGACAAAAAAATCCATCGTCCTTTTGTATCTGGCCGTGTTTTTTCTTTTTCCGTTTCAAGGATTCACCAGCGAGACAGGGAAAATCCAGGGCCGTGTAGTGGACACGGACGGGGAGGCCCTGCCCGGCGTAAGCATAGAAGCTAGAAGTCCAAACCTTCAAGGGATACGTACCGCTCTCACCACTCAAGACGGCGATTTCCAATTCCCTCTTCTCCCGGTAGGAAAATACACCCTCACATATAATCTGGGAGGATTCAATCCTCTTATCCAGGAAAATGTCATTGTCCGGCTAGGTCAGACTACGAGTATTAAAACCACAATGCAGCTCTTAGAAATCAAAGAGGAGATTGTCGTCACAGCCCCAACGCCTCTGATAGATATCACTTCGACAGACACCAGCTACCACATCACAAGCGATGATTTGGACAAAATGCCCGTCCAAAACCGCACTATCGTAGATGCCATTAAATTCGTCCCCGGTATAACGGGTGTCCGGACCAATACTCGCCGGGGAAACGCCACTCAGGGACAGCCCAGCTTTCGAGGAGAAGGGGAAGAGGGCAACAACTGGATTGTTGACGGCCTGTCCATAAGCGGTGTGCGGATAAAAAATTCCGGTATGCACATCAACTATGATTCTCTCGATGAAATTCAGGTGATCTCCGATCCATTCAGTCCGGAATTCGGCTCGGCCTACGGCGGTATCATCAATATGGTGACCAAAAGCGGCGGCAATAAATATTCGGGGGAATTCTCCCTCGTTTTTATGGACAAAAACCTCCAGGCGGAAAGGATGAGCCAGCTCTCTGTTGTGAGTGAACCGGACAAATTCTCCAACTATAACGCCTATTTCAACCTGGGAGGCCCTATCATAAAAGATAAACTCTGGTTCTTTATCTCCAACAATTTTTTTGCCGACTCCATGCAAACCAGAGATAACACAATCGACTACCTCCCCATTCCTGGAGGAAATCTCTCTCTGCAGCAAAACAACATATTTGCCAAGCTCAGTTATGCGGTGACAAACAACCACAATATTGCACTGACAACAATTTTTCATAGCTTATTGGGACAAAAAGGTGGCACCGGGATTCCAGACCTTTTTGAGGAAAAGCAGTTCTCCGACTTTATTTTCCGGATCAACTATAAGGGTATTCTCAATGCTACTACCCTTGTTGAGGCCGGTTTAGGATACGTGAGGAGAGATTCGTCTACTACTCCGATTGACCAAGACCTCGGGCCCGCCCAGTACTTCATCGAAGATCTGGCACGCAGCTTGAATAATTCCTATGGAAATATTACAGACGATACCAACCGGACGGATTTTAACGTAAAACTCACCAAATATTTAAATACAAAGTCTTTCGGGCGCCATGAATTCAATCTGGGATTTGAGTACTATTCCTTCTCATCGGAATTCGCCGTGGATTTCGCAGGAAAAAATGAGGATCTCTTTCCGGGAGATGGATTTGACAGCGGAACCCGGTATTCCTTCAGCTCTTGGGAAGAAGGCAGCAGAACACCCTCATACTTTCGAGAATATGGAGTTTTTGATTTCATCAACAGCTCAAGCGGCATCGGACTTTTTGTACAAGATAAAATCACCATAAACCGCTTCACCCTGATGCTGGGATTCAGGTCCCAGACACAGCTTACTCTGGACAATAAAAACGAAAAACTCTGGTCTTGGGGACTCGGAGATTTCTTCTCTCCCCGCTTCTCTCTCTCCGTCGATATCACGGGTGACGGCGTCAATGTGCTTAAAGTAGGCTTCGGTCGCTTTTCAGATCTCATAACGACCATGCCACTGGGATTTTTAAATTCAGGAGCAGGCTTGAAATTCGCTTTGTATAAATGGGCAGGCCCCGCAAATCCGAGCCAAATCCAAATAAAGGACGCAACAAACTGGGCGTATGTGGATGAACAAAATACTCAACCCTTCGAGATTGCAAATAATTTAAAACCTAATTTCCTCACTCGTTTCCTCATCGAATTTGACAGAAAAATCGGTCAGAAATGGGCCGTTATCGCCAGATATGTACAGACTAATGCTACAGATCTGCTCGAAGTTCTGGCTGTCCTCGATTTCGCCTCCCAGAATTACAAATTCCTGTACGACAACTTCGAACACAAACGAAGAAACTATCGGGGTTTAGAATTCGAACTGCGTGGAAGTATAGGGGAAAGATTTCGCCTCAATGCCTCTTACAGCCTGGCTTCTGCCAAAGGCACCAATCCCGGGCAGAGTGAGACTGGTTCCTGGTCTCAGGAGGAAGGAAGTTCGAATTATATGGGACTTTTCGGCAATCACATTTTTATTCCCAATCTTCCGGAATTCAAGGACTTAAAGGACCAATATGACATCCTCCTGGGCGGCTTGGGCGGAAGGGGATTCGGAGATGAAGGCTGGTACGGCAAGCTCCCCTACTCTGTTGACCACAACTTTAAAATCAATACCATCTACTTCGCACCTTTTGGTCTCGTTCTCTCTACAGCCGTCGAATGGATTTCCGGTTATTACTGGGAGAAAATGGCCTATGTCCCATTCTTTGACGGATACTATGCTTTCCCTGAAGGCCGGGGCTCGAGAACGACTCCCAGCCATTTATTTGTCGATTTTGGCATCGAAAAAGGATTTAACCTGGATTCCATAGGACTGCCTCAAACTATGGGCATCGATCTAAGAGTGGATATCCTCAACATACTCAACAGCCAGCGACCCATATCTTATGTCAAGTCGGACATCCCTATCTTCGGTCAAATCTGGGGAAGACAGCAGCCAAGACAGGCGAGAATAATGATCAGAATGAAGTGGTAGGCCTTATCTTTTTTATTACTCGACAGTCACACTTTTAGCCAGATTGCGGGGTTGATCTACATCTGCTCCCCGTATCGAGGCGATGTAGTAGGCAAAAAGCTGTAGAGGTATGGTGGTAAGGAAGGGGGAGAAAATAGGATTGGTCACCGGAATGGGAATGACTTTATCGACCTTATCGAGGATCTCCTTATCATCTTCGAACGCCACCGCAATTACATAGCCCATTCTTGTCTTAATCTCAGAAATATTGCTCAGCATTTTATCGTACACTCTGTCTTTTGGTATAATAACCATGGTAGGCATCTTCTCATCAATAAGTGCGATGGGGCCGTGTTTCATCTCCCCACCCGGATAGCCTTCCGCATGGATATAGGAAATTTCTTTGAGTTTGAGGGCTCCTTCCAGAGCTATGGGAAAGCTGATCCAACGGCCTAAATAGAGGAAATGGGAGTTGGACACAAATTGTTGAGCCATTTCTTCTATCTCCTTCGCACGCATAAGAATTTTTTCCATCTTATCAGGGATCCGCTGCAGATCTTTCATAAGCATAATATTATTTTCAGGTGTAAGAGTACCTCTAATCTTAGCAAGGCGAATGGAAAGAAGAGCCAGAGCCGCCATCTGAGCAGAAAATGTCTTTGTCGCCGCAACCCCGATTTCAGGACCGGCATGTGTTAAAAGAACACCATCAGCCGTACGGCTTATGGAAGAATTTTTCACGTTACAAATAGCCAGCGAAGAATTGTTTTTCTCAATAACGGACTTAAAAGCCGCAAGGGTATCGGCCGTCTCCCCTGATTGAGAAACGGGTATGACCAGTGTGTGTTCATCCAGTATAAAATCCTCATAGCGGTATTCAGAAGCATAGACTACATCGGTGGGCACACCGGCTAATGTCTCTATAAAACACTTTCCTACCAGCCCTGCATGATAGGATGTTCCGCAGGCGATGATGACAATCCGTTTGATCGTCTGGAGGGTGGACTCCGATACACCAATTTCTTCCAGGAAAACCTTTCCCGTATCTAGTGAAAGCCTTCCGGAAAGAGTGTCGCGGATAACCTGAGGCTGTTCAAAAATCTCCTTGAGCATAAAGTGTTTGTAGCCCTGTTTTCCGACCATAAGAGACGACCAGGAGATGTGTTCAGCATTCTTCTCGATGGGATTTCCTTCAAAATCCGAAAAACGGACAGAATCAGGTTCTACAACGGCCATCTCACCATCTTCCAGGAAAATGATCTCTCGAGTATGGGGCAGCAGAGGATTGAGATCGGAAGAGATGAAGTTCTCTCCCTCACCAAGACCTATGACTGTAGGTGGACCAACTTTGGCCGTAACGATCTTATCCTTTTCTTTTTTGGAGACTACAGAAATGGCAAAATTACCCACAAGCTCTTTCACTGCTTTTTGTACGGCTCTTTCCAGGGAATTATTATGATATTTTTCTATGAGATGAGCGATAATTTCTGTATCGGTCTCTGAGACGAATTTGTGTCCTTCATCTCTAAGTGTGTTTTTTATTTCCAGATAGTTCTCTATAATTCCATTGTGGACAACGACAATCGAATGCGTACAGTCCCGGTGGGGATGGGCATTTTCCTCGGATGGCCGGCCGTGTGTGGCCCATCGGGTATGTCCGATGCCGTAGGTTCCTGTGAGCTTTTCCTCTCTGAGACTGTCTTCCAGTATTTTTATTTTTCCCTTAACTCTTCGGATTTGAACGTCTTCGCCGTTAAGAACGGCAATCCCAGCAGAATCGTATCCTCTGTATTCGAGTTTTTTTAGTCCTTCAATAAGAATGGGAACTATATCTTGCTTCCCGACATATCCAATGATTCCACACATTGTTATTTCTGTTTTGTTTTGGCCCAACCCTTCTTTTCCACCTGCTTGCTCCTCTCAACAGCCAGGGATCCCGGGGAGACATCCTTTGTTATCGTAGAGCCCGCTCCCACATAGGCCTTTTTACCAACCTTGACAGGAGCGACTAATTCCACTCCAGATCCTATAAATGCTCCCTCATCGATAACAGTTTTATTCTTTGTGACTCCATCATAGTTGCAGAAGATAGTGCCGGCTCCAATATTGACGTTCTGTGCAATCTCAGAATCTCCAAGATAGGAAAGATGCCCGGCCTTTGAACCTTTTCCGAACACCGTATTTTTCATCTCAACGAAATTTCCGACCTTTGCGCCTTGTTTAAGGATTGAATTGGGGCGCAGACGAGCGAACGGACCGACTTGAACATCTTTTTCTAATGTACTCTTCTCGATCACTGTTGAAGTCAGCACCTTCGTCCGGTCCCCAATTTTGGAATCGATAATGTGGGAAAAGGGGTATATTTTACAGCCGCTGCCAATAACAGTTTTTCCCTCGAGAATAACAGAAGAATAAAGGATAGTATCTCTCCCGATCTTCACATCAAAATCGATCCATGTTGTCTTTGGATCGTACACAGTAACACCGTTGGCCATTAGAGATTCAATCTTTCTCTTTCTCAGGACATCCACAGCCAATGCCAGCTCATACCGGTCATTGACACCAACCACTTCCTCTCTAAAATCAGTCTTATATTTCCCTACATTCATCCCTTTAAGCGACATTATCTCTACTATATCTGTAAGATAATATTCTCCTTTTTTGTTCTTGTTCGATATATTAGGAAGAGCACGGAAGAGATCTCTAATATTAAAGAGATAGATACCAACATTGACTTCTTTTATTTTTTTTTGCGCGGGGGTAGCATCTTTTTCCTCTATGACATAAAAACTACCCTTTTCTGTTTTGAAAACTCGTCCGAATCCGAAAGGAATTTCCAGCTCTGCCGTCAAGAAGGTTAACGAGTTATTCATCTTCTGATGAAATTTTAAAAACGGCCTCAGTGTTCGTGTCCTAATGAGAGGGAGATCTCCATTCATCACAAGAAGGTCTGAGTCTCCCTTTTCCCTAAGCACAGTTTTTGCCGAGAGGACCGCATGCGCGGTTCCTTTCTGTTCCCTCTGAACAACATAGTGAATATGATCCCCGGAAGTTTCGGCCTTCATGGCGTCCTTTTGGTACCCGATAACAATATGAATCTTTTCCGGTTTAAGCTTGGACACTGTATCCAGGACAATCCGGAGCATGGATTTCCCCATAAGAGAATGGAGAACCTTTATTTTCTCTGATTTAAATCTGGTTCCCTTCCCCGCAGCTAATATTAAAGTATGAAAATTTCTTTTCATTCCACCTCTGTAATGAGTTTGAATTTTTCATCCTCTTTGAGAGAACTAAAATCTTCTTCATTCCGCGCTAAAACGGCAAAATAACTATCAAGACCAACAGCACGTTCCAACTGCTCAAAACACTTCTCCGCCTGGTCCATCTGACAATAGACAGAAGACATGAGATAAAATATCTTTCCTTCTTTTGGTT
>JAZFSR010000364.1:0-2248 GCA_036446295.1 Candidatus Aminicenantaceae bacterium | reverse complement strand
AGCTGATTGATAGGAAGCAGGCCCTGACATTAGCCCGACATGCCTGCGAAATCACAGAAGAGAAAAATCCAGAATCTCTGGATATTCTGGCTTCTGCGTATGCCACTCTGGGTAATTTCAAGCAAGCAGCCAAAATCGCACGGAAAGCCTATGAGCTGGCCCTTTCTTTGAATCTGAAACAACTTGCTGAAGATATAAAGAGACGATTGGATACATTCGAAACCTTTAAGTAAAAGGGGAGTCACTGAAGGACACCGGTAATATCAATGGTTTTAAAAAGAGATCATCGTCTTCGGACAAGAAAGGAAATGTGTCCCACGAAAATCACAATCGAGGCTCCCACTACCGTGTACAGCGGCCATGCTAAGTTTAAACCCTGGCCGGGTAGTAAATTCTGTATAGGACCATTCACTAAGAAGAGGAGTGCAGTCAAGCCTGAAAAAAAACCAATGAGTGCATCTGTGTGTCTGATATTTTTTGAAAGGACTCCCAACAAAAATACTCCCAGCAAGCCGCCGTAGGTGTAGGAGGCGATACTCAAGCCCAATTCCACTACCGCAGGCCGTTCTCCCGAGGAGTTCAACTGAAGAGCGGCGAAGAAAAAAGCGGATCCGGTGATAACAAAACCCCAACAAATGGTGATTATCCGGGATATCTTCAGGTCTTTTTCCGGAGAGTTGGTTTTTCCCCAGTGGGGCTTGTAGATATCTAAAGTTGTAGATGAGGCCAACGAGTTAATAGAGGAGGACAGAGTACTCATGGCCGCAGCCAGAATGGCCGCTATGATCAAACCAGATAGTCCTGCCGGTATTTCCTCCACTATGAACTTAGCAAAAATTTCATCGGCTGTGGCCAGTCCCAGTTGATCGGGGGTTTGTCCGCCATAAAATCCGAAAAGCAGAAGTCCGATGAACATAAAAAGGGCAAACTGCAGGAAAACCACAAGTCCGCTTCCTATAAGGGCTTTCTGACTGGAGCGGAGATTTTTTGTAGTGAGAAGCCTTTGGACGATGAGCTGGTCGGTGCCGTGTGAGGCTACAGAAAAAACGGCCCCTCCAAAAAGAGCTGTAAAAAATGTGTAGGGTTGAGCGATAAAAGTTTTGAAGTTCATCCCCCCTCCGAAATCGATAAACTTGAATTTTCCTGCTTCCTGGGCCATCTCGACTGCACCGCTCAGATTCGGGGATAGTCGCGAGAGTAAAATCCAAACAGCGAGCAGAGCCCCCCCGATGTAGACTCCCATCTGGATGACATCCATCCACACCACGGCCTTTATTCCTCCAAAAAAAGTGTAAAAAACCGTAACAATGGAAATCATCAGGATAGCCATCAAATAGATGTTCAGGTCAGAGATCCGGACTCCAGCCAGCCTAAGAATGAGGGCTATCGGGATAGCCGAGGCGAAAAGCCGCACACCATCGGCCAAAAGCCGCGTGACCATAAAGGTTGAACTGGTGATAATGCGCAGACTGCTTCCGAAACGTTCTCCGAGAAATTGATAAGCAGTGGATAAACGGCTTTGGTGGTATTTAGGGAGAAACAGGAAACTGACAATAGTCCGCCCTATGATATATCCAAAAATGATCTGGAGGAAGGTCAAATTTCCCCCGTAAGCCACAGCCGGGATGCTGATAAAAGTCAGAGTGCTTGTCTCCGTGGCGACAACTGAAAACAGCACAGCCCACCATGGGATTTGATGTCCTCCCAGGAAATAATCCGAAGTGGTCTTCTGACGGCCGGATAGAATTATTCCGAAGACGGCGACTCCCACAAAATAAAGGATAAGGACCAGGTAGTCAATAAATGTAAATCCCAATGGTCTGCCTCAATCCTAAAGAGTATACAAATTTGACAAGAGATTCACAAATCAAATGAGTATTTCCATTTCACCGATTTCATCTACGAGTTCTGTTAAGTGATACGAAATCACGCTGCGTTATCTTCTGCTCTAGATGAAGGGGGGACCCCTCCACGGTGCACCTCCGTCCTCACTCCTCCGTCGCTGCGCGCAGAGATACACCGCTTCGCCCTCCCTTCATCTCCATTAGTCTAAATCGGAGGAAGATGAACCATGCCCGCTCGTCCCCGTGAACGGATTTCTCCATCATGCCTGGCTAGTTTCCAGAACTCTTAATAAAATCACTGAAATGTGATTCTTTCTATGAATCAATATTGAAGTGCCGGATTGTATGTTTTTAAATAATTCTCGAGTCCTTCAGTTTCTGCTATATGGAGGGTGTCGTCCCAG
>JAZFSR010000363.1:0-8809 GCA_036446295.1 Candidatus Aminicenantaceae bacterium | reverse complement strand
ATCAAAAATATTGTGGATTTGAATGAAGAGATAAATAAACAAGGATTTAAGGGTCTGACCGAAGGACTCCTTCGCAGGGCAAAACAACTCGGTTTTTCGGATAAACAAATTGCTCTGACGACTGGCAAAGATAAATTTGATGTCAGAAACTTAAGAAAAAAATTAGGGATACAACCGTTTGTAAAGCAGATTGACACGTTAGCTGCCGAGTATCCTGCGAAGACAAATTACCTCTATCTCACCTACAATGGAACTGAGGACGACATCGATTTTTCAGACTCGAACAGTGTGATTGTCTTGGGATCGGGGTCTTACCGGATCGGATCATCTGTGGAGTTCGACTGGTGCTGTGTCAACGCTGTTTTAACCCTGCGGGAGCAGGGGTATAAGACAATTATGATCAATTACAACCCGGAAACAGTCAGCACTGATTATGATATCTGTGACAAACTTTATTTTGATGAGTTGAGCTTTGAAAGAGTGGCGGATATTTATGAGAAAGAAAATCCAAAAGGTTTGATCATTTCGATGGGCGGGCAGATTCCCAATAATCTGGCTATGAAATGTTTTGATTATGGGATCAAGATATTAGGCTCCTCGCCGTTAAGCATCGACACCGCAGAAAACCGGCACAAGTTTTCCGCTCTTCTCGATGAGCTGGGTATTGACCAGCCACAGTGGGAGGAGTTGACAGGAATAAAAGAGGCCAAGGCTTTTGCCGAAAAAGTTGGGTATCCCGTACTTATCCGTCCCAGTTATGTGCTCAGCGGTGCAGCCATGTCTGTAGCTTTAAACGATGCGGAATTGGAGCTTTATCTTGGTAAAGCCTCCCGCATCAGCCCTGAATACCCGGTTGTCATCAGCAAATTTATTGAGAATGCTAAGGAAATTGAGATCGATGCGGTGGCCAAAAACGGCGACCTGTTTGTCTATGCCATCTCCGAACATGTTGAAAACGCAGGTGTCCATTCCGGGGATGCCACTATGGTTCTTCCTCCTCAGAGAACCTATCTTGAAACCACCCGAAGAATGAAGAAAATTGCCCGGCAGATTGCCAAATCACTCCAAATCAACGGGCCGTTCAACATCCAGTTCATTGCTAAAGATAACGAGGTGAAAGTCATAGAATGTAACCTGCGGGCTTCGCGGTCGTTTCCGTTTGTATCCAAAATATTTAAAATGAATTTTATCGATCTGGCCACAAAAATCATTATAGGGATCGATGTTCCCCGGATAGATAAATCCTGTTTTGAGCTGGACTATGTCGGAGTTAAGGCGCCACAGTTTTCCTTCACCCGAATCAAAGGGGCCGATCCAGTCCTGAGCGTGGAAATGGCTTCGACAGGGGAAGTGGCGTGTATTGGAGACAGTTTTGAAGAAGCCTTCCTGAAATCTCTCCTTTCGGTGGGATTTTCCTTCCCTAAAAAGAATATTCTTTTGTCCACAGGTCCATTTGAAAGTAAAGCCTTGTTCCTTCCCAATGCGAAAAGGCTGCATGATCTTGGTTACAAACTTTTTGCCACACGCGGAACGGCAGACTTCATGAAATACCACGGGATCCCCTCCCAGGTTCTTTACTGGCCCCTGGAAAAAAGGGAGCCTAACACTCTGTCGTATATCGAAAGCAAAAACCTCGATCTGATCATCAACATTCCAAAAAGTTTTGAGGAAGAAGAGCTCACGAACGATTACCTGATAAGAAGAAAAGCCATTGATTTTAATATCCCTCTGATCACGAATCTGGAATTTGCCGAAAGATTCATCGATGCCATTGCGAAATTAGATATCGATGATCTTGCCATCCACTCCTGGGACGAATATTAACCTGAATTATTTATAAAAACTGTCGACACATACATTTCTTTTCAATGCTTTCTAGTTGTTATTATGATTTTTCGAAATATCCATGAACATCACTTTTTTAATTGGTCAGTTTATATAAGATGTCGACATTTTTTACCCCAAGGGGGCGAACCGATCTCACTACATCTGCTTCGTCATAACCCAATCGCAGTGGAAAACCACAGCTTCATGGGCCGATGCCTCGCATCTGCAGCAACCTCGGCCCGTGAATAATCCAGGTCATTAATTATTAGTTGACAAAAATTATCGTATAAATCAAAATAGTAGTTCTCTATTTTATGCGTTTATAGGAGGCTGTTATGTCTAAAAAATCGAGAATGTTGACCTTGTTTATGATGATGTCTTTAGTGCTGGTTCTTGCTGGAATTTCACAGCTGCAGGCTGCAGAAAAAGTGACCTGTGCGGTGAATGGAAAAGAATTCGAAAAGACTGATGATACCGCATCATTTGAGTACAAGGGTGAGACCTATTATTTTTGCTGTCCCGGCTGTAAGGACAAGTTCGTCAAGAATCCTGATGAATTCCTTAACACTGAAGGAGAGGGTGAACATCAGCATGCCGAAGAGGCCGAACATCAGCATGGTGAAGAGGGCATGCACGGTGAACACCAGGAGAACGGAAAAGTTGTTGACCCAGTCTGCGGCATGGAACTCAAAAAGGAAGACGCCAAACACACCTATGAGTATAAGGAAAAAACATATTATTTCTGTATGGCTAGCTGCAAAGAGAAATTTGTAGAAAATCCCGAAGAGTATCTCAAAGATGCCGATGAGCAAATGACCTGTCCGGTCAGCGGTGAGACATTTGCAAAATCCGAGGCTGCCGGATCCATGGAGTATGAAGGAAAGACCTATTATCTTTGCTGCGCCGGATGCCTAGATAAATTTAAAGCCGATCCTGCAAAATACATTAAATAGAATTAAATTTTTTTACTCGATTTTCTGGATATCCAGGCCCACCTTCTCCAGAAGCCATGTGTCATTGTAGATTGTACTGAGATAGCGCGTGGCGGTGTCGGAGAATACAGTGACGATTCTGGCCCTGCTGTCGATATTTTTTGCCAGCCTCAGGCAGGCCCAAAGAGCGGCTCCGCTCGATCCTCCCGCAAAAACAGCCTCTTTAAAGGCCAACTGCCGAGTCATATGGAATGCATCGATGTCCGTGATCTGATAGATCTCATCAATAAGGTTGAAATCCACACATTTTATAAGGAATTCATCCCCCAGCCCTTCGAGTAGATAAGGGCCGGGTGTGATAAGTGTTTTGGAATAAAAATAGTCGTAAAACACAGAACCTTTGGGATCGATCCCAATGATTTTTATATTCGGATCCTTTTCTTTCAGATATCGCGCTACTCCGGAAATGGTGCCCCCGGTACCCATTCCAGCCACAAAAAAGTCGATTTTTCCCTTCATCTGCTCCCAAATTTCAGGTCCTGTCGAGAGGTAATGCGCTTCGCTGTTGTCACGGTTATTGTGCTGGTCAAAATAGTAGCTGTTGGGTGTCTGTTCCACAATAAGAGGGGTGATATTGTTATAGCTCTTTGGGGATTCCGGAGAGAGAGAGTAGTCAACAAAAATAAGTCCGACATTTAAGGCCTTGAGAAATTTGATTTTTTCCGAGCTGAGGTTATCTCTCACGACCATTTTAAGATTGTATCCCTTGATCGCGCAAACCATAGCCAGCGCCAGGGCTGTATTTCCTGATGAGTTGTCGATAATTGTTGCTCCCGGAGACAACCTCCCCTCCTTTTCGGCCTTTGCTACCATGTGATGGGCAACCCGGTCTTTAATACTTCCCATGGGATTCAGAAATTCGAGCTTGGCAAATATCTCTGCTTGGCCAATCTTACTGAATTGATTAATCTTGACCAGGGGAGTGTTCCCTATGCCTTCCAGTATGTTTGTATGAAAAATCTTTAATCGATCGTTCACCACTTGCTCCTTCTTTTCGAGAGGCACTTAGTCTTGCCTACGGTAAAGGATTATAGTTTATAGAATCGAGAGTTCCCTGTCCACGGGGAAGTATTCACTATGGGGCGTGAATTAAAGGGACATCATACTTAATTATTGCGAATTAAGTATGATGTCCCTTTAATTCACATTAAGTTGATATTTAATTTCAATTTTTCTACACTACATTTGAATCAACAAAACTAAAAATATAAGATAAGATGAGTTTATTATCTAAATAGGAGGGCGTTCGAATGAAGAAAATCTCAGTTTTTTTCATACTGTTGTTGGCGGTTTTTTTGGGGATGAATTTTTCGGGAAGAACTTCTCTGCAAAGTACCGAAGACGCGTGCGTCACTTGTCATAAGAAACTGTCACCCGGATTATACAATCAGTGGGCCGATTCAACACATTCGAAAGTTGGGGTGTCGTGTTTTGACTGCCATGGTGCCAGCAAGAATGATCCGGATGCATTTGAGCATATGGGTGAGTTAGTAGCCACATTAGTTACACCTAGGGATTGTGGGGGTTGCCATGAGCAGCAAGAGGAAGAAGTGAGTCATTCATACCATGCAGCTGCTGGAGAGATCTTAAATTCTCAAGATGCCTATATGGCCTATGTTGCAGGAGGAAGTCCTGCTGTAATTGCAGGATGTGAAAGCTGCCATGGCGCTAAGGTGAAGATTGATCCGAGTATGCCAAACAAATTGGCGGTCGAGACATGGCCGAATTCGGGTATTGGTCGAATAAATCCAGATGGTTCCAAGGGAACATGTTCGGCATGCCACACACGTCATATTTTTTCCAGAAGCCAAGCCCGCCAGCCCGAAGCGTGTTCAAAGTGCCACCTGGGACCTGATCATCCTCAAAAAGAAGTCTATGAAGCATCAAAACACGGAAACGCCTATTATACCAATATTGGCGCGATGAACCTTGGATCCTTCTTCTGGATCGTTGGTGAAGATTACTATTCGGCTCCAACTTGTGCAACATGTCATATGTCAGCGACTAAAAAACAAGCTGTAACTCATGATGTTGGCCAAAGAATTTCTTGGACATTGCGGCCAATTGTTTCTATTAAAAAAGACAATTGGGAACAAAAGAGAGAGAATATGCTAGAAGTATGCAGTGCCTGCCATACGTCCTCATTTGCCGAGGGGCATTTCTACCAGTTCGATGCGCTGGTGAACCTTTACAATGAAAAATTTGCCAAACCAGCACTTGAAATCATGACAATAATCAGAAATAAGAAATTGCTGAAAAATCCCGCCAGTTTTTCAAACAAAATCGAATGGACATTCTGGGAATTATGGCATCATGAAGGTCGAAGGGCACGTCATGGAGCCGCAATGATGGGGCCGGATTATACATGGTGGCATGGAATTTACGAAGTAGCAAAAAATTTCTACTTCAAATTTATTCCTGAAGCCCTTGAATACAAAAACTCCGAAGTCAATGCATTCATTGAGAAATTACTCACGACAGATCCTATGCATTCATGGTTAAGCAGGCCTACTGTAGATCTGAAAAATGAAATCAAATCGGGGAAACTACAGGAGATCTACAAAAAATTATTTAAAAAGTGAAAAAAAAACGAGTTGTCGTAGCCATGAGCGGAGGGGTGGATTCCTCTGTTGCTGCTGCCCTGCTTCTGGAGCAGGAGTATGACGTTGTCGGTGTCACGATGAATTTATTCTCTCTTCCAAAAAAGTACTGCAGGGATGAAAATGTCAAGAGCTGCTGCGGATGGGGTGCGGCCGAGGATGCCCATCAGGTGGCTTTGACTTTGGGGATTCCTCATTATGTCATCGATATGCGCAAAGAATTTGAAAAGAAAGTGATTGCGGATTTCTGTGCTGAATATAACTTGGGACGTACGCCCAATCCCTGTATAAGATGCAATGAGTTCATCAAGTTTGATGACCTTCTCGAGAGAAGTATAAAGACTATGGATGCCGACTATTTATCCACAGGTCATCATGTCCGCGTTGAATATGACAAAAAAAAGAACAGATACCTTCTCAAAAAGGGAATGGATAGAGACAAGGATCAGTCCTATTTCCTCTACACCTTGACACAGGATCAGCTGGCCCGCACTCTGATGCCTGTTGGTCATTTTACAAAAAAAGATATCCGGAAAAAAGCTGAAGAATTGAACCTTCCTGCCGCACAGCGTCCGGAGAGCCAGGAGATTTGTTTTGTCCCTGACAATAACTACCCTCATTTTCTCAGGAAACAAATTCCTCAGGCGTTCCGTCCTGGCCCGATCATCGATAATGAGGGAAAAACTTTGGGACAGCACGAGGGGACACCCCATTTTACGATCGGTCAGCGAAAGGGGATGGGGATTGCCGCTGCTCATTCTCTCTATGTTGTCGCCATCGATACGCAGGCTAACACTATTGTGGCCGGACCTGATAAGATGCTCTATGAGGATGAATTTACGGCCTCACAGTTAAATTTTATATCAGTGCCCGGATTGAATGAGAGCCTGACGCTCAAGGCAAAAATTCGGTACAAACACCCGGAGGCTGAAGCCCAACTGTTTCCCATAACATCAGACAGTGTGCGGGTTGTGTTTAAAACTCCGCAGAGGGCCATCACTCCCGGACAGGCCGTAGTGTTCTATGATAGTGAAACCGTAGTCGGGGGCGGCATTATTGATTCACGGGGGATAAGATCATGATAACAGGCTGTGTTTCAGAAGTCGGGCTAATCAAGCGTCTTTTGCTCAAGCATCCCCGGTCTGCATTCCTAGGACCGGAAAACATTCAAAGCCAGTGGCAGGGATTGAATTATTTAGATCCTCCGGATTTCGAGAAATCTCTCGATGAGTACGATGATTTGGTCCATCTTTTAAAAAACTTTGTACCGGACATATCCTTTCTTCCTGAACACAAAAATACAGGTTTGGATTCCATCTATGTACATGATTCCTCTATCATGACAAAAAATGGTTTGATCCTTACGAACATGGGAAAAAAAGAAAGAGCTGGAGAACCAGGGGCCGTAGGTGAGTTTATGGCTGGATTGAGTGTTCCCATTATCGGCTCCATTTCCAGAGGAGGACGGTTGGAAGGGGGCGATGTTATCCTTTGGGACAAGGGGACTATTCTTGTCGGTTTGGGGTACAGGACAAATGAAGAGGGAGTCCGCCAGCTCCGGGAAATCACAAAAGGTGATATAAAAGAATTTGTTGAGGTTCCTCTTCCACACTGGAAGGGCCCAGGGGATGTGCTGCACCTGATGTCATTGATCAGCCCCATCGATTATGACTTGGCTGTGGTCTATTCCCGTCTTCTGCCTATTCCTTTCCGAAACTGGTTAATCCGGCGGTCTGTTAAGCTCATTGAAGTGCCGGATTCCGAATTTGAATCCATGGGATGTAATGTTCTGGCTCTTGCACCAAGACGATGCATCATGATTGAGGGCAATCCTCAAACTAGACAAAAACTTCTGGATGAAGGCGTTGAAGTTTTGGAATACAGAGGCGAGGAGATCTCAGCCAAAGGAGCCGGAGGTCCCACATGCCTGACGAGACCTCTATTCAGAGCCGAGTTTGAAGCCTAGATTTTTCCGATGGATTTGAGTTTTGAATCCACCGATGCCTCTTTATCCAACCTGTGATCAATGCGCAGATCGATATGGATTCTTTTTACGTCCCTTTCGACCATTGCCTGATGAGTTTTTTCGATGAGCGAGAAAAGGGTTTTGAGATCCGGGGATTCTATGACTGTCGACATCCCTCCCGTCACACTTTTCAGGCCCGAGCCTTCTATGATCTGAATGGCCTGTTTGACGTAGGAAGAGACGGACGCACCTTCACTTGTTGGAAAAATGGATAGTTCGGCTATAATCATTGTTTCACCCTTTATCCTGAATTATTCATAAAAACGGTATTTTTTGTGTATGCTGCCCAATTCCAATTCGGCCTCTTCGATCAGCAGATCGATTGCCTCTTTGAGCGGGCGGATTTTGTCCACAAGCCCTACGCTCTGCCCGGCCATCACAGACCCAAACTCCACATCCCCGTCTTTAACAGCTTTTCTAAGGGCCCCCATCCAGAATTTTTCGACTTCATACTGGGCCTCTGCGTGGGATATTTCGTCTTTCCTCCGCTTCTGGATGAGATCCATTTGGAGATCTAAAAATTCATCATATCCCTTATTTTTAAGAGCCCGGACGGCCACTATCCTGAGCTCGGAACCGATTTGTGGCGTAGAGATGGCACTGCGGGCTTTGGCTCTGATAAACGACTGTTTAAAATTAGGGTGGGCCCGGCATTCTTCAGTCAGAACAAAATAAGTTCCCAATTGGACCCCAGCAGCTCCCATTAGGAGAAGATGGGCGATATACTTTCCCGATGCAATGCCTCCAGCGACAAAAATGGGGACTTCATTGACCTTAAACAACACCTGCTGGAGCAGTATTCCCAGAGAAACATGCCCGACATGGCCTCCGGCTTCGCTCCCTTCCAGGATGAGGGCATCCACACCCATATCTATGAGGCGTTTGGCCATGGACTCTGTCGATGCAAAGCTCAATACTTTGGCTCCGCTGGCTTTGGCTGTTTTTATCTCGGGCTGCCTCGGGAAACTGCCGGCGAAGACGATATAAGGAACGCCGTTCTCTGCGGCCACTCTCAAGTGGTTCTTATAATGAGGGGCGAGTGTGATCAGATTGACGGCAAATGGATTTTTAGTGAGTCCCTGGGTCTTTTTTATTTCTGAATCCAGCATCTCGGGTTCCATATTGCCTGCTGCCAGACATCCAAACACGCCGGCATTGCTCACATCCGCGACAAACCGGCTGTCTGAAATCCATGTCATGGCACCGGCGATGATAGGGATTTGTACTCCCAGGAAATCTTTCCCTCTCTTCCAGAACGTTTCAAAGTCAGACATTTTTCCTCACAAAAGTTTATTTCACGAAGGAATTTCAGTGATTTTCTTTGTTTGATTGACTCTAGTCTAACATGTTTAGTACAATTTTGG
>JAZFSR010000362.1:0-2697 GCA_036446295.1 Candidatus Aminicenantaceae bacterium | reverse complement strand
CTTAAGAGGAAGATCGAGTGCTGAGCCGGAGGAGACACCCGGGAAACTAATTTCTTGGAGTTTGAAGGGAAAGTTTGATCGATTGACAATGGTTGTTTTTATCTGAACATCATCTCCCGGAGCGGCAGAAAAATCGTCCGCAATGGCTTCTATCCAGAGACCGGCACAAGACTGAATGATACGCACTAGTTCCTCTTTCTTGAGATTTCCCCAGTAACTTTCGTCGAGTGTTAAAAGTTCCGCATAAACGGCAATCAGCTTTGAGATGGAATTGGAAGAATGCTGCGGGTCATAAGATTTTAAAATCTCGGCCAGCATTTGTCCCACTTTCCGGCCGCCGGGAACACGATTCCAATATGTATCAATCCCGTCAAAAAGATTCGATTGGGCCGGATCTCCCACAGCATGTTGGAGGTAATCAAAACGTGTTCCTCTACTGCCGGTTGATCCAAATCCCTTGCTTTTATGATTAGACCGGCTTTCTGCTGCCATTTCCGTATACGATTTCCCCAGAATTGGATTGTATTCTCCAGTATCAAATCTTAACGATTTATTTCCATCCTGTTGACTGGAGCGCCGAGTGTTCCATAATAATCGTTTGGCCTGCCAGGGCTTCACATATTTCAACTGCTCGGGAAATTTGTTTGGATTTGATGCCGCAAGAAAGGCCTCTTTGATAAGCGGTCCAGAGGCCGAATGGTGACCATGGCCGCCGGAGCTGTTCGGAGAGAAGCGTGTGATAATCACATCAGGGCGGAATTTCCGAATTATCCATACGATATCAGCAAGAATTTCTTCTTTCCCCCAAAATTCAAAAGTTTCCTCAGGAGTTTTTGAATAACCGAAATCGATGGCTCGTGTAAAGAACTGTTCGGCTCCATCGATCTTTCGCGCAGACAGAAGTTCTTGTGTTCTTAAAATCCCAATTTCAGCCCCTTTTTCAGGGCCGATGAGGTTTTGTCCTCCATCACCACGCGTGACGGAAAGATAGGCCGTCCTATACTGTCTGCCTTTTGAGAAATACGCCAGAGCGGCTGTGTTTTCATCATCCGGATGAGCTGCATAATAAAGAACACTGCCAAGGACATTAAGTTTTTGAAGAGCCATCTGCAGCTCAGCCGCATCGAGAATTTCGATTTTCTGTGCATGTATAGGCGCATTACAAACGAAGAATAAAAGAAATACCAATACGATAGAGATATACTTTTTCAACGTCTTCTCCAATTAAGGCTTTTTTTGAACTTTATCAGGAAATCGGCCTGTCGTGAAAAAAATGGCTATTTTACTAAATCGATTTTGATAGGGATTCTAATCTTTTCCCAGTGCAGGGAGGCCACAGCGGAAGTGGCTGTCAACTCGTCAAATCCAAACGACATCCATTCTTCGTTTGGGGCATCCTTGGGAGTGACCGTCACACGTAGGGCATCCTCTTCCTTGTTATACTGAAAACTTCCCCAGGCAGAATTGTTCTTGCTGAAAATAACGATACACTCTTTTTCTCCGGGAATCATGTGGATGCCATATTTACCTGCAGCCAAACTTTTCCCTTCAATAAGGACGTCCTTGCTGAATTCAAACGTTGTGTTTTGATTGGCACCTGCTCTCCAGGGAAAAGGTTTGCCATCGGAATAACTGTTTCCTGGAGCCAACCCATAAGGAACGAGTTCTCCCCAAATTTCTCTGCCTTTAACACCCGGCCTGCTGTATTCGATTGTGATAACAGTGTCAACTCCCACAGTTTGAGTGACGGCGGCTTTAGGGCTTGCAGGGGGGCCTCCTCTTTGAGCGAAACTTGTCATGGGAAAATACAAAAGAAATGCTAGGGTCAAGGTTAAACAAATAATCAGATTTAAACGTTTCATAGTAACCTCCTCATTAAGATATATTCTGATTGTTGTCATATTAGACTAAATGTCCAGATAATTTCGACTCCTACAAAATCCATATGTATGATAAGAAATAAGATGGAGAGTAGTCAAGTAAGAAATTCTGGCATTTGATAGAAATTATCCAATAGACAAAAGGATGGTCTTGATTTTAATGAAAATAATACTATAAAATTTAAACAAAAATAAGAGACATATAAGAGGATCAAATGGAAAGTATTGAAAAGATTTGGCAGGAATACCATCACAAACTTCACAGCTTTATTCAAAGCCGTGTCGGTGATGCCTCTCATGCCGATACTTTGCCGAAGAATTACCAACAAGCCCTTCTGCTGTCTGAAATAGAGAGCCTGCCGCAGAAAGAGGTTGCCAGGAAACTGGGGTTGTCTTTACCTGGTGCAAAAGCTCGGATTCAGCGCGGGCGGAAATTGCTGAAGAATGTGTGGGGATCGGACAGCAAAATTGAAGATTTTGTCTTTTCTGCTACTGTCGAAGCGGTAAAGCCTTACCAGGGTTAACACCTGTTACATAGGAATAGAAACCCTTTGTGATCCTAGGATATAAATCGATTTCGAATTGTGAGCCTGATTTGGAGATAGATCTGAAGTTTCTATTAGCATAGTTGATGCGCCCGATGACCGTTCCCCTAAGTCAAAGATAACTCTTCCAATATCAGACTTAAACATCTCGGTCCTTATAGTCTTGATCCCAAAATCCTTGACCTCTGTACAACGGCTGACTCGAAGTAAGAGTACAGTTAGCTTAGAAAAAAAAACGAGAAAAATTGATAATTGACTTAGTCCTATTGAAA
>JAZFSR010000361.1:0-13243 GCA_036446295.1 Candidatus Aminicenantaceae bacterium | reverse complement strand
TCTTGTGGCGACGAATCTGGCTGAAGCGGGCATCGAACGGGCCATTTGGGAGTTGAACTACGGCAGCATATGGACTTGGGATGGAGAAGCAAACAATCGGATTTTAGAGCTCTCAGACCTGCAGGCAGCAAGCGGAAATGTTATCGGAGACGTATCGGTCAGCATCCGGGCGTCGCTTGGACAACGGCCTTTCATCGAGTCAACAGGAAAGGTCACCCACATCGGGCTCACCACCATCGATCGGACCGTCCGAGTGCTTTTGGAGAGATTAGACAGCCTATCTGTATTTACATATGGCCTCTTCGGAGATGAGGGACTCGATGTTGTTGGTGCCGCATATATAGATAGTTATGATTCAAGGAAGGGTGCCTATGGTGAAGACAATGTTGGAGAAAAAGGACATTCGGGCACCAATGCGACCTTTCAAGGATGCATCGGTCTCCGGAACAACGCCACTATCTATGGAAGTGTTTTTGTCGGGCCGGGGGCGGATCCGGAGAATGTGATTGTCATCCAAAACAATTCTGAAATCAAAGGTGTGCAAGAGGCCTTGCTTACAGAGGAATTACTTCCCTCCGTTCCTCCTCCTGAGGGACTGCCCTATCAAGGCGACTATCTTCTTCCGGTAAACAGCGAGGACGCGATCATTTCCAGTGGGGAGTATTCTTCGTTTAGGCTCATGCCTAACAGCACGGTAACAATTTTGACAGACGTGATTCTCTATGTTTCCGGAGATTTTAGAATGGACAGCAATTCAAATCTTATTATCACATTCGGAGCGAGCTTAACTCTTTATCTTGGAGACACGTTTATCCAACGCAGTGAAAGTGAAATAAACAATTTGACGATGGATCCCACAAAACTGCTTATTTATGGGACGGATAGTTTTAACGGTCTGATGGAGTGGCGTTCTAATGCCAGTTTCTACGGGGCCGTCTATGTGCCTCGCGCGGATGTCCAATATGACAGCAATGCAGATTTTTACGGCTCTCTTATCGGAAAATACATCGAAATATTTTCAAACGCACGGTTTCACTATGATCTCGCTCTCGGTGATGTGGATTCAGAAGGTGAAGGTAAAAGCTGGAGCTATTCGGTCAAATCGTGGCATCAAGCCATAGGGAATTAACCCTTATTAGGGGGCAAGATCTTTAAATTGGCTGAGGTAAGCTTGTATGATCTCTTTTCCCCAGATGAGGGCGACAAAAGCCGCTGGGGCCAGGAACGTCCCGAACGGGAGGGCAAATTGGAGTTTTTCCTTTTTGATAAAAATGAAATAGATGCCGATAATCGCGCCTACGAATGAACCGAGGATGAGAGTCAGGAAAGATCTCTCCCAGCCCAAAAAGGCGCCCACAAAAAGCATCAGTGTGATATCCCCCATCCCTAGGCCTTCTTTTTTTCGAAAAAGGTAGTAGGCCCCGTAGACAAGCAGGAGGAAGCTTGCCCCTGACAAGGCTCCGAAAAGAGCTTGTGTCAGGTTAAAATCGGTCCGGAAAAAGGAATAGACCACAGCCAGAACTAAACCCGTTAGAGTGATCTCATCCGGAAGGATTTGGTGGTAATAATCGATCACGGCGAGCGTAATTAAGGCGCTGGCAAAGAGACAGGAAGCAAAAAAGAAAAAACTGAAGGCATATTTTGAGTAAAGAAGAAGAAAGCTTATTGGAGTCAGGATTTCGACAAGAAAATAAGAGAAAGGGATTTTTGCACGGCAGTGCCGGCAGGCCCCTTTGAGGATAATAAAGGACACGATAGGGATGTTGTCATAAAATTTGATCCTTGTTTCACATTCCGGGCAGCTGGATGGAGGTTTGCTGAAATTCATATCCCTGGGGAGCCTGTAAATGACCACATTCAGAAAGCTGCCCCATGCGAGGCCGAATAGAGTGATCAGAACTATCTTTTCGACCATACCGTTCTTGACCTGACTTGCCCTGTCTGCGGATTATAGATATAGTCATTCTCGTCCATATCTTTCGGCACACTGTTGAGAAAACTTTCCCTCACAAGCTGTTCCAGGTTGAGGGGGCGCCGGCCGAATTTTCCTGAGTACAAATCAAGAGCTTTTTTGACGAGCTCTATATCTCGAGATGCCTTGACATTATAGAGATGATTGGCCGCGATTTTCATGACTCTTTCATCCGTGGCGTTTTGGTAAATTTTCAGCCAGCTCTGCCAGGCGGTTTCATAGTCCATCATTTTGAATGCGGCATTGGCAGCCAATCTTTCTGTCTGGGAGGGAGCCCCCTCGATTGTTTCAGCTTTTTCGTAGTACTCTCTAGCCACCCTAAAGTCCTTTAAAAACATCTGGGCGTAATGTCCGGCCTGAAACGGGAAAATCCATTGGTCAGGATTATTTTTCAAGCCCAGATCGAGAATTTTAAAAGCCAGTTTCACATCTCTGGCTTCATATACGGCGATGAGGGCACCAATTTCGTAGGGATCGAGATACTTGGGGTCAAGTTCTGAAATGATAGAAAAAATGTGTTCGAGATACTCAAATCGGTCAAGAATATTGTAGTTGCTGTAGTATTGGATGGACCAGAGGAAAATTAGGTCCGCCATCATTGCCGAGTTGCCGAAGGAAGCTAGCTTGAGATACTTTCCGGAAGGCATATAGATGATGGATGATCCCGGAACTTTTGTACGCGGGGTGCCGTCGATTTTGAGCTTAAGGGCCATGAATACGGTGCAGCTCAAGATGGCCATGACGATAATAAAACTTTTTTTCATAGGATCAGATAAAATCTCTTTTTCTAAAGATAAGGATGGCCAGAAAGAGGACAAAAGCCGTATAGAAAATCCCGTAAAGGGCAGAATAAAAAAGAACTTGAGGGGGGATGGGAAGATGGTGAACGATTTCGGTTTTGAAATTAAAGTTTTCCAGGTCAGGAAGAAAAGTATAGAGAATCCGGGCCGTCACTTTTCCCACTCCTGGTGCCATTTTTTTGAGAAGAGTTTCTAAGCCCCAGCTCAAATGACCGATAAGGTAGAAGGCCAGAGAGAAGATGGAGCTGAGAATGGGTGTTGAAAAACAGGAGAAAAAGAGGGCCACGGCTGTGATGAGACAAAGTTCCAGGAAAATATAAAAGAGTGCAATCATTATAGACCACTCTATTTTGAGGGCGTGAAGAAAGTATATGACGAAAAAGATCATGGTCATCAGAAACATCATGACAAAAAGAGTCAGCACGAGACCGAAATATTTCCCAAGTAAGAATTGGTGTCTGTGGATGGGCTTAGACAGAAGAGTGTAGATGGTTTTTTTGTCTATTTCTTTATAGACAAGACCTGTGCCCATGAGAATGGCCATTAAGGCTCCAAAGAGCGAAATAGAGGCTAATCCGACATCGGTGACGATTTTGACCCGGTCGCCGACAGTCAGGAGGGCTAAAAGGCGGGAAAATAAAAGACTGGCGAGGGCGAAAAAAAGGAGAAGGTAGAGAACTCTGTCTCGGATAGCTTCCCTGAAAGTATTGAGTGCGATGGCTTTAATTTTCACTTTTTTTCACCATGCCCACAAACAGGTCTTCAAGAGTTTCCGTTCTGGGAGTCAGGGAGTGGATTTTTCCTCCTTTTTCTTGGATGAGCCGGAATACTGAATTTATCTTTTTTTCATCGTGGATTTTCAGCAGGATTTTTCCTCCGGGTGCCGACAAGCTTTCGCCATATTCCTTAAAATCACTCCTGTCGAGGCCGGAGAAAACGATTTCCGTAAAGAGTATTCTTTCCGATATAAGATCTTGTAAATATCCCTGGTTAACGATCTCTCCATTTACGAGTATGGCCACCCGGTCACAGATCATCTCAATGTCCTGAAGAATATGTGAAGAGAGGAAGACGGTCTTTCCCTCTTCTCTAAGCCTGACAAGGATATCTCGAATCTCTTTTCGTCCCAATGGATCGAGGCCTCCAAGAGGTTCATCTAAAAGGATGAGATCGGGATTGTTGAGCAGAGCTTGGGCAAGCCCTATCCTCTGCAGCATTCCCCGCGAAAATTTTCGGAGCTGAAGGTTTCGCGCCTCTTTCATATCGACCAATTGAAGGAGATCTTCGATTCTTTTCTCTTTGTCCAACTCAGGGATCATGAAGAGTTGACTGTAGAAGCGGAGAAATTCGGATGCGGTCAGATAATCGTAAAAATATGGATTTTCAGGAAGGAATCCGATGCGTTCCTTGGCTTTAAGGGAGAGATGTGGTCGTTCGAACAATTTGATATCTCCCTCTTCAGGAAAGATCAATCCCAGGATGCATTTAAGAGTGGTGGTCTTCCCTGCTCCATTAGGACCGAGATACCCGAAAATTTCACCTTTTTCTACATGGAGAGAAATCCCTTTGAGGATTTTATTTTTTTTGAGAAGGAAGCCGGTTTTAAATGATTTGTGGAGGTTGTCGATCCGGAGTACTGTGTCCATAAACTCTTTTTTATTATATAAAATTCACCACCTATTTAGGAAGGACTTTTTTGAGGGAATCAGGGGCGATTGTTATGTAGAGATCGCTGCCAAGGTAGAGGAGGGGACGAATCTTTGCCGCTTCGAGGGCTCCATCCTGATTGAAACATCCTTCGTCTTCATGGACGGCAAGGACTTCTCCGACAAAGAGATCGTGATCTCCATAGGGCCGGATATCGAGCAGCTTGTTTTCGAGACAGACATAAGCGCTGGCTAGGATGGGGGAGTGGATTATTTGTGCAGGAGCCAGCTCGACTTGAAATTCTTTTAATTTATCCGTGTCGTGCCCGGAAATTCTTCCCATCTGAGCTGAGAGCTTCACCTGGTCATAGCCGATAAAATTGACGGTGAATTCACCTGCTTGAGAAATGATTTGATGTGTGCGCCTTTTTTTTGAGATGAGAACTCCAAAGAGCGGGGGATCAAAAGACAGGGCCGTATGCCATGCACAAGCCATGTAATTGATCTGCTCTTTAAATTGAGCGCCGACGATATTGACTGTATAAGGGTAAAAATATTGGAATTTCTCTAGATTTGTTGTGATTTTTTTCATGTTTTCCTCACTCGAAGGTTGAAAATGTTATGTCAGTCCCTTGATTTTCCGGGCATTTTTGAGAAGCCATTCCTGCGTGAAGAGATGTTCCCGCTTGAGAGCAAGATGGAGTTTCAGCTGCTCTTCGATGTCCTTGTTTGAAATTAGAGGGATGAGTTTTTCATACAATACGATCAATTCTTCTTCTACGGGGATGAGTGTTTCCAGGGCACTGCGCCGGTCTTCACCGGGATAAATGGAAGGCATCGGACTTGTGCTTTTTTCCACTCCGCCGGCATCTTTTTCTGCATTTTCTATTCGGATGACATCTCCTAATTTAATTAGAATCCCTGCATTTTTGTCCCAATGACGCATGTGATTGATGGAATTTTTGAGCAATCTCTGGCTGAGATCCTGATGTTCACTGAAATCGATGACATACTTAAGATAGCGGTGCAGGAGTTCATTTTCAAGTTTCATGATCTCATGGAGAGTCTGGACGTCCTCTTTATTTGAGGCGTCCGGGTCGGATGGAAAACAAGGGGTGTCCTCACTTCCCTCCTCTTTCATAGAGCCGATCATGGCTGCGAACTGCTCGGCATGACGGACTTCGTCGTAGGAGATGTTGAGAATCATATTTTGAATTTTCGGGAAGGCTCCGTCTTCAAATTCAGTGGTTTGATAGAGATGCGTGACAAAGTCTTCAGTTTTTTTATCCCGGTACAAATTATCGATAACCTTGGGGAATCGCAGCACTTCATCGGTTTTGAATGAGGGAGTGCCGCCCAATTGTTTGATGATGATACCCAGTTGAAGAGAATGATACATCTCATCAATGCCGATCTGAATGGTTTGTGCCCGGGCATCCATGGTTGTCTTGAGAATAGGATCCGGGTAGAAGAGTTTTCCCTTGGGCATGGAATAGGCATGAATTATGTATTCGAAGCTCACGGCCCATTCATGTTCCAGCGCCATATTCAAAAGCCGAATTGCGTCTTCTTTTTTCTGAATCTTCCCGGGTTCTGCCATGCTTTTGCCTCCTTGAAATTGAAGACTGCATTATAACCACAAAGGGGTGAAAAGAAAAGCTGAGAATGTATGCCACCAAAATTTATCTTGAGAGGTTGGCTGAGCCGGACCTCTCTTTCCCTCCGGTTGCATTTAATGAGGATTCATTGTAAAACGTGTGAGTGAGCACTCCCAGATTTAGATCAGATCTTGATATAATCCCCACTCTATATAAAGGAGAAAGGGTGTTTGTTGTCAAGGATTCTCTGGGCTTGATCTCTCAACCTGTTCTCCTGCAGGAGGACGATATCCTGCTTCTTCAGCTTCTTGATGGGACAAAAACCGTTCAGGACATCCAGCTCTTCTTAATGCGCCGGCAGGGTGGTCTTTTGGTGAGTTCTGATTCAATCCGGAGAAAACTCAAGCAGTTTGATTCACTGTTCTTGCTGGACAGCGATTTATATAGGGAAGCAAAAAATAAAATTCTCGAAAATTTTTCCCGGCTGAATGTCCGGCAGGCTTCTCTTGCAGGGAATGGCTATCCGGAAGCCGAAAAAGACCTTCGGCACTATCTCCATTCTTTCCTTGATGGGGACGTCCAGGGAGATGTCCCTATTGAGGCTGGGCCGCTTAAGGCTCTCGTATCGCCTCATATCGATCTGGAAATCGGGAAAAAAATATATACATCGGCCTACCGGATGCTTCGTGGTCTTTCCCCAAAAAAAATATTTATTTTCGGGACCGGTCACAACCTCCATGATGCTTTTGTATCGCTGACTGAAAAAGATTATGCAACGCCTCTGGGATTTGCGAGAACGGACAAAGACATTGTCCGGAAGCTTAAGAGTGCCGCAGTGTCCGTGTCTGCTCCCGATGACTTTGCTCACCGCAGTGAGCACTCCATTGAGTTTCAAATTCTTTTTCTTCAATATTTATTTGGAAAAACGTTTGAGATCGTTCCGGTTCTTTTTGGTTCTTTTCATACTGTTTTAGCCACAGCTTCCCGGCCGGCTCAAATACCGGAGTTGAATGTTTTCCTGGAGACTCTGAGGACAATCCTCGCAGAGCTTTCATCCGATGCTCTCTGTGTGGCGGGTGTGGATTTTTCCCACATCGGCCCAAAATTTGGCCATACGGAATCTTCAAAGGCCCTCATCCATCAGGCCAGAGCGCATGATAAGCGGCTTATCGACTCAATATGTTCAGGGGATGTGGAAGGATTTTGGGGAGAAGTGCAGAAAGAGAAGGGATTTTATAATGTCTGCGGCTTTTCGGCTCTCGCCTGTCTTTTGGAAGTCCAACCCCAAATTAAGGGGCAGCTCTTAGGATATGATTTTTGGGAGGAAGAGCCCACTCAATCGGCAGTGAGTTTTGCGGCTATTTGTTTAGGAGATTGACATGACAGATTTTGGAGGAGCTATCCGGAAAGGCCCGGACTGCGATGTGGCCATCATTGGCATTCCTTATGATGATAAATCCAGTTATCTCAAAGGCCCGGCCAAGGGCCCTCAAGCTGTAAGAGAGGCCTCCACCAGCAAAATGATCAATGCATGGACGGAACTCGGTGTTGACCTTGAAACAGAGATTAAGATAACAGATTTAGGGGATCTGGACGTACGTGGCGATTTTTTAGAAGTTTTTTCCAGGATAGAAGAAAAAATCGGGAATGTCCTCTCGAAAAATATTGTGCCGATTGTTATCGGCGGAGATCATTCTGTCAGTTATCCCATAGTCAAGGCTTTTTGGAGGAAGTACGGAGACTTGGATATCCTTCATTTCGATGCTCATGCTGACCTCTATGATGAACTCTATGGAGACCGCTATTCTCATGCCTGCCCTTTCGCTCGAATATTGGAAGATGGATTGGTGAAAAATATCGTTCAAGTCGGAATCCGATCGGCAAACGAAGAGCACAGAAAACAAGCCGATAAATACAACGTCCGTATGATCGAGATGAAAGATTTCGATGAATCTCTTGTGTTTGATTTTCCGAATCCGCTGTACATCTCTTTTGATTTGGATGCACTGGATCCCGCGTTTGCGCCCGGTGTTTCCCACCATGAAGCGGGGGGACTGTCGACGAGGCAGGTGGTTAATATCATTCATCGACTCAAAGCAAACATCGTGGGTTTGGACGTTGTCGAAGTCAATCCCGACCGTGATGAGAGCGGAATCACCGCTGCCGCCGCCGTGAAGATCATCAAAGAAGTGATTGGAAAAATTGTGTTTGAGCGAAGGAAACAAAAGGAGGAGTAAAAATGAAGATAAAAAATCGAGGGCTTATAGGAATAGTCTGTCTGATTTTTCTGGCCTCTCTAAGTTTTGGACAGAAATCCCTGTTCTCGCCTGATGTTGCCCAGCGTCCTCTTGTAAAAAAAGTGTTCGATTTTATTAAGGTCAACAGGGATAAAATAATTGAGGAGTGGATTTTTCTTACAGAAATTCCTTCTCCCTCCGGATTTGAAGAGAAGAGAGCCGTTTTTATGAAAAAGCAGTTTGAAGCTGCAGGGCTGGACGAAGTCTTTATTGATCAGGCTGGAAATGTTGTCGGAATATGGCTCGGTACACAAGGAGGAAAAAGAATAGTTGTCCCCGCTCATTTGGATACGGTGTTCCAGGATCTCTGGGAGATAAAAGTGAAACGGGAAGGAAATGTGCTCAAGGCCCCCGGAGTGGGAGACGATACCGCCAGCCTCATTCACTTAATTTGGAGTGTGCGGGCTCTGAAATCTGCAGGGTTCAAGCCGGAAAACACCTATTATTTTGTCGCCACTGTGAGTGAGGAGTTGGGATTTGTCGGCATGAGGGCTTTTATGGAAAACATTCCGGAAAAGATTGATCTGGTCATTGCTTTGGATGGAGACCTCGGTGGCGTTCATTACGGAGCGCTTGGATTTGGTGGGGGTCGTGTGGTGTACCGGGGCCCTGGAGCTCATACCATGTTGAGCCGTGGAATTCCCAATCCCAATCTGGCCGTGGCCAAGGCCATAGAGCGCCTTTATCGCATCAAACTTTTCTCCGAACCGATAGAAAAATGGACAATACTCAATATCGGTAAAATCGGAGGAGGCAAGGTGCAAAACGCCGTATCCCAGGAATCTTTTTTCACGATTGATCTCCGCTCTCCGAATGGGGGAGAATTAAAAAAAATTCAGAAAGAAATAAAGGCGATTTGCCTTGACGTGGCTGAGGAAGAAGGCGTGGAGGTGGACATCGATTTGAATGAACAGGCCGTGGCTCATCAGATTCCCGGGGCCCGTGATTCGTTCCTTATTAAAACGGTTGTGGATATTCTTGAGTATCTCCATGTTCAAAACATAAAGGTTGATCCCTTAGGTTCGACGGATGCCAATATAGGGATCGAAATGGGAATACTTTCTGTAAATTTGGGACGGACATACGGCCGCTTTAAGCACAGCCTTGAGGAGGAGGCGGATATTGACGGGCTCTTTCTGGCGATGAAACAGATTTGTCTATTATTTGCATGTTTAAATTAATAGGACGATTTTTTCCAGCCACTCCTTGTCAATTTCAGAAAAGGAATTGAGGTCCTGGCTGTCCACATCCAGAACTCCCAGTGGAGCATTTTTTTTGTCAAGAAGAGGGACAACGATTTCTGAATTGGATCGGCTGTCACAGGCGATATGTCCCGGAAATTTGTGTATGTTCGGAACGACAATTGTTTTTTTTTCTTGAATTCCTGCCCAGCAAACACCCTTGTCTTTTTCCAAAATTTGGCAGGCGAGAGGTCCTTGATAGGGCCCTACAATCAGCTCTCCCTTATCAAGAAGATAAAATCCTGTCCAGAAAAAGTAAGCCATTTTATGATGGAGGATGGCGGCGATCGTTGACATGCGTGCCGTTGTATTGTTGGTTTTTGTCAACAGATCTTCCAGCTGCACGTGAATTCGTTCGTATCTTTTTATCAGCTGCTCGTCGGTCGTCAAGGTATCCTCCTCAATTGAATCAATCACGTTATCCTTACAAAAAGTAGCATCACAGGCACTATAGGTCAAGGTGAATTGAAATGCAATAACGTCAACTTTATCTGCAATCATGCGTCTGTTCCATATCTATCTTAGAGTCGGACGGAACCCTTACGCATTCTGCCTCCATCACATACGAATGTGGATGAATGCAGACATACGACGTCCATCCGACTCAGCTGCAGGTGCTATGCGAAGGACGGAAAGGTGCCCGCCTTCATCTCTTGAAAAGATGTCGAAGCGTGATTTTTCCATCATGCATGCCTAGATACTTGCCTCAAGGTGAATTGACTTTCATCCAGATGTGGGTTATTTTTTGAAGTAACTCAGACTGCGGAGGATTACTATGATAAAAAGAAAATTCACTGCTTTTTTAATGCTGATTTTTTTAGCCGGATTTCTTGCATCTGCCGCGACCGTCCAAAGAAATGATATCTACAGACTTGGGCTGGACCTGGAAGAAGCGGCCACATATTTGGCAGAGAGCAGCTTTGAACACTTTAAGGATTGGGATGGAACAATCTCTGAGCAAGAGCAGGCCATCCTCTTTAAATCCGAGGCTTTTGCCGCGTCCTGCAGGCTTTTTTTGAAGCTGTCTGAGCAGAGCTCGGACTATTATGTGAGGCGGCACCAGAGAACAAATCTCTACAGCGCGTATCTGTATCTGCTTGGAGCATTCAAGGAACTAAACGGGGAGATGAGGAGAGGAGGGATCCAACCTTATGCGCTTCGAGATGCGAATCGTATCCTGGATCGAATGGACTATGAATTTTCCAGATGGCCCGCAGCGGATAATCTGGCTTATCTACATCATAAATATGTTAAGGGGAGAAATTCCGTCGTCTACATGATTGAGAGAAGAGGTCCCGGTGAGTATGTTCTTCATCGTTTTAAAGATCTTGAGAGCATTTTTAAATATAATTATGATTTAAAAAGGGGAAAAAATCCCTGGGACCATCTTGTTGATGTTGAAGAGAGCACCTTAGCTAAAATGGAAGAAGGGCGCATGATCAGTCTGACATTTGAAGGATTCCTTATCATCGAACAGTCGAGCAGACAGGGCAGGGGAGTTTATCTGATAGAAAATGGAAAGAAACGGGGTGTAACGTCTGCAAACCTTATCACTCAGCGTTTCGGGGGCTGGGATAATGTCTATGAAGTGCCTGCCGAAGTAATCAGAAAGTATCCGGATGGTGAGCCCATCAGATAGCCTGAATTCTTCGACTATTTCATCAAAAGATCACAACCAAGTTTGTCCCCCCCCCCTAGGGAATTTGGCGGGCTGTTGTCAGCAAAAGGGGGGTTGATGATGGGAACCAAAAAGGTGGGTGTTCCCTCCAGCCCGCAAAAGGGAACCATTTTCATTATAACATAACATCTTCAATTGTAAAGGAAATGAATGAAAATATTTTATTGTCTATAGTGTTGTAACTAAACAAAATATGGCGAGCTTCTTGTTTATTTAAAAATAAATATTTTTTTTCATTTTTCTTTTCCCGATGAGTTGTTAATTATTTAACAGTCGAGTTTGAATTGCCTATGGGCACAAAATTAGTGTAATATCTTTTGAAGAGAGAATACCTAAATCAAGATTTGAGGAGGAAGTCAATGGAGAAAAAAAAGATTGATATCAAGGTGGATGAAAATGTTGCTTTGGGTAAATATTCCAATCTTGCGGCGATCCGCCACACCAAAGAGGAGTTTATCTTTGATTTCGCCTTCCTTTTTCCCGATGGTCCTACAGGAAAACTGATTGCCCGTATTTTGCTAAGCCCTTCCCATGTGAAGAGGTTTATGGTGGCTCTCCAATCCAATGTAAAGAGATATGAGGACAACTTTGGGCCTATCACACCGGCCGATGTGCCCCCTCCGGTTGGGTTTGTCCATTGACTTTCAGAGCGACAACTTTGATAAAGAGAGGTTACAGAGAGTAACAATTTGAAATTTTACCTTGACATAGACCATTTTTTTTATAAAAATTTGCTAGATGGGAAATTTAACTGGAAAAAACCTTCAGTATCTCATCAGGCCTTTAGTAGGTCTTAGGTTTTTATAATCTCACTTTGGAGGAGTATCAATGGCATTTGAATTTTTAAACAAAAAAGGGGTCACATACTATCTTCACTTTAAAGACGTAAATTTAAAGGGTGGACGGCAGCAGAGAATTTACTTTTTTGCCAAGGATATCAGAGACGGCTCTTTAGATGCAGTTCCCGATGGCTATATAGCAATCGAAACAGAAAGAACGGGAATGCCCATCCTTAAAAAAGGGTAAATTTAAGTACTGACATTATAAAGGGAAGCCCTGTTAAGGGTTTCCCCTTTTTCCTTCCTCGGACTCTCTTCAAAAATTTTCTTTCTTTGTATTTTTCTGGACACTGGAAAACCAATTTTCTCTGTTCCACTTCATATTTTATAAAAATGCCGCCAAGGCTTTCGGAAATCCGTTGTCTAATTAATCTGATGCCAACAAGGAGGTAAAAATGAACAAATTTAAAATTAGAACAGTTTTGGCGTTCACTCTTGTTATTTTTGTTGTGAGTCTTTGTGTGCCCTCTATTTTCGGTCAGGCCCCGCAGAGAGGCCGCAGGCCGATGCTGCAGAATCAGACTCGTGCAAAACTTCATGCTCCCGATCTGACGGATGAGCAAAAAGAGCAGTTAAAAAATCTGAGAGAGAATCAGAGAGAAATCCAGGAACAGTTCATGGGCAAGACAAAAAATCTGCATTTAGAACTCAATGAACTGAAAAAGGATACCGCGGCGAATGCAGTCAAGATTGAAAAAATTCAGGACGAGATATTCAACCTCAGAATTGAGCAAATGAAGAATGCCTACTTACAGCGGAAAGAAATCAAAAAAGTGTTTACTCCTGAACAGCTGGAAAAAATGTCTGCATTGAGGACAAGATTACAACGCGGAAGAGCGGTGATGAACAGAAGAATGCCCCAGAGAAACCAATCCATGAGAAGGGGACAGCAAAGGGGACGAGGACAAATGTTTGGTCGCAGGTCTTCTTTCCGAAGAGGAATTATTTGGCGTCGCTAATAACAGAGGAACAAAGCCTGGAAAAAAGGGCCCCTGAAAAGGGCCTTTTTTTTTGTCTTTTTGACCCTATTGATTGTCATCTGTCCTGAAACTAGGACACTAGGACAGGGTATTCTTTTTTCATCAGGGGGAAACAGTTGGCATAGAACTTGCACTTTAGGACAGCGGAGGCCAAAAATGAAAAAAATAATATCTTTTCTGGTGTTTTTAGTG
>JAZFSR010000360.1:0-2069 GCA_036446295.1 Candidatus Aminicenantaceae bacterium | reverse complement strand
TTCGTGATCACTTTCTTGTTGATTCTCGGAACCGCACAGCTGACCATGTTGTCCCTCCTGAGCAAAAGAAACAGCGATTTAAGATTTACCATTTCCGAACACCTCTTCTCTAAACTAGAATCCTTCAAATCGTTATCCTATGACGAATCAATACTTGAAGAGGGCACATACGACGAATGTACAACAGATCTCACCGGTGGGGCTGCCTTCATTTGGAATTGGCATATCTATTCAATTTCAACGAATCTGACCGGGATCGAGATGGGATGCTATCCGGAAAATCATCCGGAGAAAGAGATCAGGTTGATCGTCTATATTTCCCGGGATCTCGGATTTTAAAAAAATGAGGACTAAAATTAAAAAGAGAAGGTCTGAAAGAGGAATCTCATTGATTGAATATCTGATAAGTATGACACTTTTTCTTTTTATCATTATGGGAGTGCTCGAAGTTTTTTCTTTGAGCCGGAATCATTTTATAGAAATCAAGACCAGTCAAGAGGCCAACATGGCAGCATTTTCGGCCTTGGACAAAATCAAAGCAGATCTTCAGCAGTGCGGCATAGGGTTCACTGAACTCCGCTTTCCGGGACTAGTAGAACCCCTTAGCGCGGAAAGCAACATCCTTCTTCTTAGAAGAGTCGAACAAAGATTCTCTCTCGTCTTTGAGCTCTCGGCTGGCCAGACTAGAATTTCTCTTTTTGATACTTCGGACTTCAAAAAAGGAAAGGAACTCTACATTGCAGACACCGTAAATGGAGAAATTCAAACAATCTCTTCTGTAAATAAAAACGGTGTTATTCTGTTTTCATCATTAATAAATTCCTATTCAGTCGATGGTACCGAACTCAATCTTCTGAATAAGATCATTTTCTATCTCGACAAGAGTAAAAAAATCCTCCGAAGGAAAGTCAACACCAGCCCAGCCCAGCCATTGTGTGAAGAGGTCGACTCATTCGAGTGCTTTTATTCACCTGAAACCAACCTGGTAACAATTCGTCTCGCTCTAACGTTTAATCCGGAGAAAATCTATGAAATTTCTGTCTTCCCTAAGAATACGGCTCTATCCGCTTATCGGTAGAATCCGGTTCAAAAAGTTACAAGGTTCGATCACGCTTCTGTCTCTGTTTATTTTTTTTGTCTTTTGTTCGCTTGGAATGGGTATGCTCCTGATGTCACAAATCTATTCGAAAATCAGTGCCTACAAAAAAGATACAATCCTTTTAAATTATGCCTCTGAAAATGGAATAAAACAGGGCTACTCCTTCCTCATAGACAAAATCTCTGGACAGGCAAGCCCAATACTGCTTTCCAATTTGGAGATGGAAACTCTCAAAGAAGATACACTCCAGGGCGGAACTCTCATAATAGAAAAATTAGTGGGAATGGAAATCCCTCTTTATATGACTTCCAGCTGGAAGTGGATGAGTTGGGAATCGCAAACCAAATGGGCTTTGGACCACATGGAAATAGAAGAAAAATCGTTTCAAGCTGAGTTTGCTGTTTTCATTGAATCTAAGGGAACACTTAAATACTTCAAACACATCAAAACTTCCACTCTTAATCTGGAAATGAAGATTTTTTCCGGATATCTCCCACTGGCAAGGTTTTCCTTTCTTCTTGATCAAGATTTGACACCCGAGCAAAAATTAGATTTTTCTGCTCTCAATCCTGTGGAATTTATGCCGTCGGCAGAAAACAAACTCCCGCTACAAATCAGTTATTCCGGAGATAATATCCTCCCCCAAACCGCAGTTCCCCAGATAGAAAAGGCCCTAAGAATCAACCTATTCCAGCCGCAGTCTCTATCCGTCTCCCAACTGCGGCAAGCACTCGGGCTGGAGCCAACGGAAGAACCCATTCCGGAAGGCGTTTACCTTATCCAGGACGATTTTGGACTGGGCGGTATTTATGTTCAAGGTGACTGTGATGAATTGATCCTGGCCATCGAAGGGGATTTTCAGGTTCTGTCTTTTACCATTGGAGATAGAGTCTGGATACTTAAATTTAGCCTCAATCCGCAAAACACTCAATTTATCACGCCTGAGGAGACCCAGTTTTTCGACGATATC
>JAZFSR010000359.1:0-4188 GCA_036446295.1 Candidatus Aminicenantaceae bacterium | reverse complement strand
AGCTGATGGCGTGTTTTTTTCTGTGTGTTTCCAGTAGGCGAATAATGGACAGCTCCACTTCACCTGTTTGTCCTTTTTGTCCTTTCCGTCCGGCTAAAAAATATATTGCATCGTACAATACAGCATTGGCTTCATCATAAGTGATGGGCATATGGTCGTTGACATGGCTTTGGATCAAAAAGGTGGCCCTCCCGATGAGTTTGAGATTGCTGGGTTTGACATTGGTCATGGTGTTTCCTACTATTTTCCCCAATCTGGCCATGACTCCTGTTGAATGGCCGTTTAGAAGGATCTTAAGGAGTATTTCCCGGTTCAAATTCAGAGGATCCTCTTCCTGGTCGATTCTGAGATAAAGAATAACATCCTCTCTTTTTTCGAACGGTATCTGCCGGAGCAGAGTTTCTGTGTCCTCTTTGGTGTTTCCTCCTACCAGAATGAGTGCTATGCGGGCCTCCTTTTCTTTGAAGAGTTTTAGAAACTGCAAAGATTGCGAATTTGGATTGGCGAGTTCTTCGATCTCCTCATCTACGCATACAAGGACTCCGAGGTCGCCCTTTTGAGGCCCTCTTTGTGTGATGTTTTTTCCTGAGAACGAAAAATCATAGAGCTTTTCCTGGTCACTGCCCGCTTTAGCCAGGCTGGACAGCGCGGCTTTTTTTAGGTAAGGATCAATGATTTCCCTTTCAAAATTCGGTTTATAGAGATGTGCATCCAGTCCCCGAAAATTCCGCCCAAGGAATTTCTTCCAGGCGTTCCGGCCGTCCTCTGCTTCAGTCCACACCTGCAGCCAGCATTTTCTCTTTTCTTCAAGGATGGTATCGAGAGGAAAGAGATGGAAGGTGGGGCTTCTCTCCGCACAATCGATAAACACCGTAATCAATGCCTTTTTAGCGAAATAAGTGACCAGGTTTTTGTTTTTGTAGGTTTCAGATTCAAGTGCGGTAAAACGTGCAATGTCCTCTAGCGAAGACAAAAAATATTTTTGGATTTTTTCAAAATCCTGAAGTCTCTTTTCCATTTCAGGGGCTTTGGAAAAGCCCAAATGTTTCAGTTCTTTTTGGGACAATAAGTCTTTGAGGATGTCATAGATCCCGGCTTCCAGAATGAGTCCCATTACAAATGTTTCCGATGTTGTGGCCTGCATCCTTGTGGATCCCGTTATGGCTTGAGGGCCTGTGGTCAGGTTGATTTTTGTGATAGCTGGCTGTTCAATCACTCTGCGGCTTCTATCAAAAGGAAGAAGTACTTCATCGGGATTGTTATAGATAAAATACAGATGATTCCGAGCGACTTCTAATGTTTCATCTGAAAGTGATCCGTAGAGATCTACAGCAGAGAGAATTGTTCCGATCACCGATGATGTTTCTCCACCTTCTGTGATACAGAAAACGGCGTCACCTTTTTCAACACCTCTGTCTTGGAGCTGGAGTCGTCCCATAAGTTGGAGATCTTCAAAGCCTTCCAGGGAGCTGATAAGCGCCCTATCGCCTCCGGTCATTTCACCGATGAGACGGTTTTCGATATCCTCCGGCAGGGACGATTTCAGTGTCTCCCAAAATTCTTGCTGTTTAACTTTTGTCCAGAAGGGCCTCCATATAGCGCTTTCCATCTGCTTGGATAACCGGCCTGTGGCTCCGCAGCCGTAGATGTATATTTTCTTCTTTTCTTTTATGGCCGTGCTGACCGCAAGGGCGGCTTGGGTAAGAAGTGTTGTGTCCCGGGACATCGACTTGAATTTTTTGGAGATATCTTCATCTACGGAAAAAATCTGCCTCAAGCCCTCTGAAACGTTCTCTTTTATCACAAGGCTTAAATTCATGGTTTTTGGATGCCTGTGTTCGGTCAGAAGAGTGTGAAGCTGGAATTGTTTTTTATTATGGACATAATCCTTTGACTCTGCAGAAGGATTTGTTCCCAGAAGGGATAAGATATCAGTAGACATTTTTAACCTGAATTATTCATAAAAAATGTCAATGTTTCACATAATACAAATAATATCATCAGTTTACATGAGTTCTTTCGTTAATCACACAAAAAACTTTTATTACTCAAGGAAGCGAGCCGATTTCACTGCATCTGGGTTGTTGCAGCGGATTCGCGGTGAAATACCACAGCTTCACCCACTGCGCCTACCATCTACAGCAAACTTGACTCGTGAATTATCCAGGTTGTTTAGCATACAATAGTCAAAATGATTGGGTCAAATAGGGAACTTTGGAGGGATATTCAGCGTATATATATATGACGCTAATTTTTGTGATAACAGAGGTACGTCATGAAACAGAGATTTATCGTTCTTATATTAGTTTTGAGTTTGATAGGAGTGGTATCACCCGTATTGGCTCTGGAGGATGAAGAGGACAGATCAGGAAAACATTATGTGGTTAATTTTTCCCTCTATTATCCAATCAGCCTGAATCAGTCAGAGTATGACAGTGTTAATTTCAACCTGTCGTTGGCCTACGGAAAGGTCGGCAGTGTCAGCGGACTGGATATAAGTGCTGGAGGGTCAGTGATCAACGGTGATCTAGTGGGCATTCAACTTTGCGGTCTTATGGGAGTGGTTGGAGATACAGGACGAGGAATGCAGATTTCGGGTTTAATCAACGTGGCCGGAGACAGTTTTTACGGCATTCAAGGATCGGGTCTGATCAATATAGTCGGTGATGATTTTAAAGGCATCCAGAGTACTGGATTGATCAGTGTAGCCGGTCAGGATGGATTTGGTCTTCAGATGTCTGGTTTGGCGAGTGTCGCTGGCGAAACCTTCAATGGAATTCAAACCAGTGGTATTTTTAGTGTCACCGGAGAGGAATTTAAAGGCATACAAGCGGCCGGGATCTTTAGTGTGGCCGGTGAAAGTTGTTTCGGTCTTCAGGCTTCCGGAGTATTCAATGTGACAGGCAATGTCCTCAGGGGTCTTCAGACTGCGCCGTTTAACGTGGCTGCTCATTCGGAAGGCCTTCAAATCGGAGTTGTAAATGTTGCGGGAACTTCCAAAGGAGTCCAGATCGGAGTTGTCAATTATACCCAAGAGGAGAATACGGGTGTTCCGTTTGGCTTGGTGAATCTGGCTCGAAATGGCCGGATTCGGGGGATCTTATGGGGAGGGAATTCAGTGGCCGCTACGGCAGGAGTAAAGTTTGCTGTCAATAACCTGTATTCTATTTTGTCCATAGGATACGGCAATCTCGAAGACAATATCGGAGAATCATTGACATACGGATTCCACTACGGAGCCATGTTCCCTGTTGGCAATCTATCTTTAGGAGCAGATTTGGGATATAGGTTCAGGGACAATAAGAGATTGTTCCGGCATACGGAATTGCTCCCCGACCAATTTATGTTTGAAGGACGGGTTTTACTGGACATCCCTCTATCAGGAGGATTTTCTTTAGTGCTGGGCGCAGGGGGCAGTTATGTATTCGATACTGGAGAATCCATGAGAAATGGGAAACTAAAACCTCAGTTTATTGCCGGGATCGAATTTTTTTAGCTCTTATTTGGATTCTTCCAGCTCTTTCTCCATTTTTGCCAGTGTTGCTAAATAGACCTTTCGGGTGGGGTATTCTTCTACGACCAATTTCACAGCGGCTATAGCCTTTTCAAGATCGCCCTTTTTGTGATAGAGAAGGCCTAGAGTGTAGTTGAGGTGTACAGCATCTGGATCTGCGGCAAGAGCATTCTCCATAATTTCGATTCCTTTGTCGTATTTGGGTGCAATCTCCATGCTGTTGATTGACGAAGCATAACTGCTTTTTAATCCAACACTATCGGGATTATTGGCTATGGCATTTTCAAAAGTCTCGATGATTTTTCCCTGATCCTCTAGGTTTGTGTAGTAGGTCACCAGGTTGTAGATTGTGCTAATTTCCATATCGGGATCAAGGGTTTTGACCCTTTCATTCAACTCTAAGCCCTTTTTATAAAGGTCTTCCATTTTACCGCGGAAGATCGCGCTGGCATAAGAATATGTCAATCTGACATTATCCGGAAACTTCTGTAGTGCTTCTTCATAGGTTGCGACTGTATTTTCCGCATCTTTTTTTCTTGAGTAGGTAGATGCAAGAGTGGCGTAGGCATTGACCAGGTATTTTTCTTCGGGATTTGTGGCGATAAAGGCTTTTAAAGGATCGGCGTTCTGTTCGGTCCGGGCTTGAAAAAGTGCCACCTGGTATGTGGCTTCGA
>JAZFSR010000358.1:0-4876 GCA_036446295.1 Candidatus Aminicenantaceae bacterium | reverse complement strand
GAATCGTTTTGTTTGTTGTGTATCTGGTTTTTGTCGTCCAGCTCTCTTTGCCAGAGAACCTTCCCATCTGTTTTGGAAATACAGAACAAGAGCAGCTTCGATCCACCGGGATCCCGGCTGGGCCTCCTTCTTCTCTTCTGGCTCTGGGTTTGTTCTTTCTGATCGGGCTTTTCAGCCGGTTCAAGTTCAGGTTTGGGCTCGGCTTTTGAGGGGGATGTAATAAATATCCGATCTCCCCAGATAATGGGTGTGGCCGCACTCCAAGAGGGTAGTTCTAATGTCCAGACAATATTCTCTGTGAGGCTCCAATGCATAGGGAGGTTTGCGGCATCGGTGATCCCGTTATGGAGTGGGCCTCTCCAATGAGGCCAATTTTCTTCGGCCAAGATGAAACCAGCGGCACAAAAAACAACGGCCGTCAATGTCAGGGTCAAATGCAGTTTCTTCATGATACTCCTCCTGATTATTCAAATTTTATAAACCTTTCTATTTAGACGGAAATTAATCCTATTCCTTCCTTAAAGCAGGTAAAAGATCTTCTCTTATGGCCATTTTCGCCGCCGTGTACGTCCATATCCCTCCGTTGAGACCGACAATAACAAATATTATAAAGAGTGTAGAATAAGGGATTTCAGCTCCCGGTGTCAACAGGGATGGGAGAGTAGCCAGCAGAGCCGCGAATAATCCATAGAAAAGCCCAGCCGCCAAGAGTGCAAAGTGTTCAGACAATACAATGGCCTGAACCGATTTCCTGGAAAATCCTACAGCACGAAGAAGTGCCAATTCTCCCTGTCGTTCCTTTATATTTCGCCAAACAACAATTCCCAATCCGAAACTTCCCAGCAGCAGACCAAAACTGCCGAGGATGAGAAAAATAGATAAATACGTATTCTGAACCGCGTTGAACTCCGCCAAACGAATGGACGTGGGGACAATGTCCAGACCCAGATCCTGCATCGCCCAAGCCAGCTCATCGGCAATATCTTCCCCATTCTTTTGGGAAATGTCGGAAAGAAAAATCCGGTAGCCGCTTATTGACGGATATTTCTGAATAAAGGCCTCTTCGGAAATGATGATATTCCCCTGAAAAATTGAGTTGGCCAATCCCCCAACCAGTTTAAGCTGAAAGGTGCGTCCCTCTTCATCCACATAGGGCAACGTGTCTCCTACGGATTTGCCTAATCCCCAAACAATCACGGACAAATCGGCAACGGCAGGCACAAAACCATCCGGCAAATTTTCTTCCAAAACAGACCAGGGATTCTTTGGATCGACATCATCCGTATATTCGGCAAAAGTGAAAGCACTTCTTGATACAAGTTGTTGGGGATCGACACCGATCAGTTGTGGATTTGTGACAAGATTAAGATTCAGGCAGCTCGCATCATCGCCGTCTTTAACTCGAAATTGGACATAGCTGATGTCTTGGGTACTCAACCGTTCCAATCCGTAAAACTGCTGTCCTTTTGAGCTGTTGAGATCATAGAGAATAGGAAGTGAGCTTTCCCCATAGAGAGAGAATCCACCTGTTCCGGAATCTCTTCGGTCGGCATCTTTAATAGAATTGAGCCGGTTGGCCCCCACCGTAAATACGATGAACAATCCAGAGGCCAACAGTCCGATAAGAGTGACGCTGCGCAGGCGCTTTCTGGCATTATTCCGGATACCTATGCTAAAAAGACTGAGCCGGTCGGGTTTTGCCGATTGTCCGATCCTAAACAGCAGAGCATTCGTCAGCGCCATCCCTCCTGACAGCAGCAGAGTTCCCGAGATAAGAAACACGGCAAAAGCCGAATCTCCCGAGCCGAAATTTGTAAAAATCAGGAGAAGACATACCGCTGCCATACACGCCAATCCAAAAACTAGACTTTTTATCGGTTTTTTTCTGCCTGTGCTTTCTATCTTTGTCTGGCCTCTTTGCAAAGCCGTGACGGACTGGCCGAGCTGTCTTCTCGTCACCAGCCAAATCGTTAGTAAAGCCACCAGGCTCCCCATCAAGACGCCGAAAAAAATGGACATCCCATTGATATGAACACGGAGGAGTGTTGATGTCCCCACGGCTGACTTCCAGACAGTTTTTAGAGCCAAAAGAACGGCCTGATTATAAATCACTCCGACAAAACTTCCCAGAAGACTTCCGACCATGATGAGCAAAGCGCCTTCAAGAAGCACGAGTCGTCTTACAATCTTTTTAGAGAATCCTAAAGCCAAATAGAGGCCGTTTTCTTCCGATCTTTTTTCCGTATTAAACACAAAGAGTAATCCCGTCAACAACAACGCGGCTAAAACAATGAAAAAACTCAATCCCATAAAGAGCTGGGAAAAACTCACAGATAAAGAACTCGCCAGGAGGCCCTCTTTTTTTACTTCCTGAAAATTAAATCCAAGACTTGCCGGAACAACAGCTTCTTTTAATTTATTCTCCACACTATCTTTTTCCAATCCCGGAAAGCGAATGGCGGTGACGTTTCCAAACCTGTTGGCCCACATTTCTTGAGCCGCGGCCAGAGAGACAAAGGCTTTAGGTGTTCCCCCAAAGTCATCCCAGTAGTCCTCATCCTTATCACGAATCTTGTCCAGATCAATGGGTATTCCCGGATTCCAGTCACGGCAGTTGTCTTTTCCGGCCAATCCCGGAAAATCGGGCAGCAGATCTCTATCCGCATAGTGTCCCTGGATGGGAACGACGGCTTTGACCTTGAATGTAGATGTTTTCTCCTTCAACTCACGTCTTAGACCCAGAACATAATAGGTCAGCTGGACTAGGTCCCCTACACCGGCAGAAATATCCGCAGACAACCAGTCATTAATAATAATGTCCTTATCGTCTAATTCAGGCTGGATTGAGGAGGAACCGGGCGCGGATACAAATGAGTATGGAGTGGCCTTACCCCCAAGACGTATTTCATTGACAAAATAAGTCATCACCGGCTGAGCTTCAGGAAAAAGACGCAGGGCTGTCTCCGCTGTAGAAGAATCCAGAAAGATACGATTTGATCTGAGTTCCAGAATGTTTCGTCCGGATAGCGGATGCACCTCCAGGCCTGCGTCATCCAGGATCCACTTCTTTTTAAAGGCCTCATTGACAGTGAGAATGTCCAACGGACTATTGTTTCGTTCCGCTACAAGCAGGACATTCGCCCGGTTATCCAGCCCCATTTCCTGAGATAAAAAAGAAAGCGACACGAATACGGTTAATGGAGCTACCTGATCCGCCCTGAGATAAAACCGTCCAAAGGCTGCATCCGATGCCACGGTTTTTACTCTGAAACGTCTTGCCAGTGAAGAGTCCGTATCCAAGGCCAGTGGAGCATCCTTTGGCATGGCATCCAGCTTTTCAGCACGGAGAAGAATCTCATCTCCTTCCTGTACTCCCAGCCGATGAGCCAGATAACGGTTGATAATGGCTTCATCCGAAGCGAGGGAGCCATATATATCTTGACTATCACCTAGCAAACCAAAGCGGGCATCCACCCCCAAAACTTGAATGCGGTTGACCCTGCGGGCTCCCCCGTCAGCGATAGCGATTCCTCTGGTTTGAAGCAGTGGGGCAACATTTGTTTTAAGAGTTTCCGAGAGATCATCTGCCAGTTGAGCCCGGAAAAATCGATCTCCTGAAGACAGTGCAAATTCAGTTTTTCCAAGCCTGTCAAACACAATCTGTCGAAGACTGTAACGGACAGAATCCCCAATGACCAAGGCTCCGACCAGAATGGCCGTACTGACCATCGTTCCCAGCACAACCCATCGATGCATTCGTCGGTAATGGACAAGGCTTCGGAACACGAGCTTTCTGAAATTCATTGGATCATGCAAGCTCTAATAGTCCATTCTGAAGAATAAAGACTTTGCCCATAAGCCGGGCAAGCTCCATCGAATGTGTGACCGTGATAAGGGCCACACCTTCTTCTCTATTTAAATCTACAAGGAGTCGGCTAAGGTTTTCCGAAGATTCTTTATCCAGGGATCCCGTTGGCTCATCCGCCAGGATTAATTTCGGTTTATTGATAAGGGCCCTTACAACAGCGACCCTCTGAAGCTCCCCTCCGGACAACACGGCTGGAAAGAAATCCATCCGTTCTTTTAGAGCAACTTTTTCCAGCAGGGTTTTGGCCCGCCTCATCATCTCATTTTTGTTTTTTTTAACTCCCAAGGGAATTGTTGGGATTAAAACATTTTCCAAAACTGTGCATTGAGGGAGAAGATGATGGAGTTGGAAGATAAATCCAATCTCCCGGTTCCTGATTACTGAAAGTTCTGAATCACGGAGATTGGCCAGGTTTTTCCCTGCAAAAAACACATCCCCCGACGTCGGCTTTTCAAGAGCCCCGATGATGTTAAGAAGTGTGCTTTTCCCTGATCCTGAAGGTCCGACCACAGCCATGGATTCACCCTGATCAATCCGGAAGGAGATGTCCGCCAGGACCGTCATCGTTTTATCAGCTGCAGGAATCTCAAACGTTTTTGCTATTTTTTTAAGTTCAAGCAACATAGTCATAAATCCTCGCCATATTTTTGGCCATGGCATCCATGGAAAATCGTTCCATGACAACACGATGTCCCTGGTCGGCCAGCCTTCGGACTTTTTCCGTATCCTCAAGAAGGGAAGCTATGGACCCGGCCAGCTGATCACTGGTGTTCGGTTCGTAGATAATGCCGCCGTTTGTCGCTTCGACAAATTCCGGATAACAGCCCACATTGGGCTGCACGACAGGAACTCCGGCCGCCAAAGCTTCGACCTGATAGGCCCCAAAGGCCTCACCGCTGGGAACAGGGACGGAGAGCAGCGTCAGCGACTTGAGAAATTGGACACGGCTGTCCTTTTTGAAGTCTTTAAAAATTTGGACATCCCCTTCAAAACCATTCTGAACCATTT
>JAZFSR010000357.1:0-3419 GCA_036446295.1 Candidatus Aminicenantaceae bacterium | reverse complement strand
TTTAACCAATTCTTTGATGAGTGAAGGAATATTCTTCATGTCAGGTTCAAAATGGATATGTTTATGCCCGAATTTCCGGATTTCATCACAGAGGATTTCTCCTGAAACTCCGGGAATAGGCTGCTCTCCAGCGGAAAAGATCTCTGTGATGATCAGGACGTCTGCCTGATTGAAGGCCATCCCGAATTCACTCATAAGAAAAGAGAGGCGGGAAAACCGATGAGGTTGAAAAACGGCTACAATTCTTCTGTCCCAACCGCTTTGTGCGGCCAAAAGAGTCGCTTTGATCTCTGTCGGATGATGGGCATAATCCTCGATGATCATGATGTTGTGGATTGTTGTTTTAAGTTCGAAACGGCGGCCAATACCACTGTATTTTTCCAGGGCTTCAAGGATTGTGGGGATTGGGATATCCAAGTCGATTCCAACGCAAACTGATGCCATGGCATTCAAGATGCTGTGGGCACCCGGTACATTCAATTTAAGCAAACCGATTTTTTTTCCTTTAAGAAAGAGAATGGATGTGCTGGAAAATTCATTAAAGACCGGATCTCTGGCGAAAATATCAGCCTGAGCGGAAAATCCATAGGTGATAATCCGTCGCTCCAGCTTCGGGATTAGGCTCTGGAGATTGGCATCGTCCAAACAGAGAACAACAGGACAATAAAAGGGTACTTTATTGGCAAAATCGATAAAAGTTTTTTTGATCTCTTCTACGTCTTTATACTGATCCAGATGTTCCTCATCCAGATTGGTCAGAACGGCAATAAAAGGGGAGAGGTAGAGAAAGGATCTGTCACTCTCGTCGGCTTCGGCCACGATAAAATCTCCTTCTCCAAGTTTGGCATGAGCTCCGATTGTATTCAGCCGTCCTCCAACGATGATCGTTGGATCAAGACCGGCTGACTCAAGAATCTGGGCAATCATAGACGTTGTTGATGTTTTGCCGTGGGAACCTGCAATGGCGATTCCATTTTTCATTCTCATCAATTCAGCCAGCATTTCAGCTCTGGGAATGATGGGAATTTTTTGCTTTTTGGCTTCCTTAACCTCGACGTTTTTTTCATCGATGGCGGATGAGGTCACCACAACATCCGCGTTCTTAACATATTCTGCTTTGTGGCCAATGGAAACTTGGGCTCCAAGGCTGCTTAAACGCCGTGTGGCCTGGTTTTCATTCATGTCTGATCCTGAAACTTTGTATCCCCGGTTCAGAAGCACTTCGGCAATCCCATTCATCCCGGTTCCGCCAATGCCGATCATGTGGATGTGTTTAAGTTTGGAATAACTTCTTTTTTTCAATTGTGCTTCTCCTTATATTCCATTCTCCATCAGGTCCCAACATAGTTTTGATATATTTTCAGCCGCATTTTCTTTTTTCAGCGATATTAAATTTTTCTCCATTAAGTCCAATTTATCCTTGTTGTTTATGAATTTGATGATTGTTTTTGCAAAATACTTAGGTGTGAATTCTGATTCCAGGATGATTTCTGCTCCTTCAACCTTTTTTAACTCCAGTGCGTTATGTACTTGATGGTTATCCGTTGCTTTTGCAAAGGGGATAAGCAGGGCTGCTTTGTGCGAAGCAATGAGTTCGGCAAGCGTTGTGGCTCCTGCGCGGCTAACGATGAGATCGGATTTTTGGAAATAATTGGACATGTCGTAAAAATACGAGGCCACCTCGACATCATGGAAACCGTTTTTGGAATAAGCTTGCCTGACCCCTTCAAGATCATGGCTTCCAGTTTGATGATAGATATAGAGTTCATTTATTCTGTCTTTTAAAAGGGGTAGAGTATGGATGATATTCGTATTCAAGAAATGAGAACCCTGGCTGCCCCCAAAAATAAGAAGGGTTAATTTACTGTTTCTCTTTTTGGGATGAAGAGAATAAAATTCTGACCTTGCAGGATTACCCAGGAAGACTCCTTTTCCTTTGAAGTGGGGGAGTGAGCCTTCAAAGGCAACAACCGCTTTTTTAATCCTGGGGATGAGAGTTCTGTTGGTGAAGCCGGGGATTATGTTTTGTTCCAGGATGAGAGTAGGAGTTCTCATTAGAGAAGCGAGGAGAACGATGGGTCCGGAGCTGTATCCTCCAAGGCCTATGACCAGGTGTGGTTTGATTCGAATCAAGAGGAAAAGAGATTTCATGAATGCGAATGGTAGAATAAGAAGAGATTTTAAAATTTTTATTCCTTTTCCTTTTAAGCCTTCTATTTTAAGTGGGATAAAATGAGCTCCGTAGTGGTCCATTATTTTTTTTTCCAGTCTGCGGCTTCCTCCTACGAAAGTGATTTGAATATTCGGATTTTTCTCTCTTAGTTTTTCGCTCACTACAAGACCTGGGTAAAGATGTCCGGCTGTACCTCCTCCGCTAATGATCAATCTTTTTTGTTTCATCATTTCTTTTTGAATGCCCTTCTCCGTTGAGAAATGTGGAGCAAAATTCCGACACTGAGTATTGTGGTGAGAAGGGATGATCGTCCAAAGCTGATGAGTGGAAGAGGAAGACCTGTTGACGGTCCCAGTCCCAGGACGATACTGATGTTGAGAAGAGCTTGTATAAAAATAGCAAGGGTGAGGCCTGCCGCGGCGATCTGACTGAATAGATCGGGCGCTCGCCATGAAATAAGAAGGCCTCTCCAGAGGAGGAGGACGAATAATACAAGTACAGAGAGCGTTCCGATAAGTCCGAGTTCCTCGCCGAGGATGGCAAAAATGTAATCTGTATGTGCATTTGGAAGGAAGAAGAGTTTCTGTGTGCTTTCACCCAAGCTCACTCCAAACAGTCCTCCTGATCCTACAGCAAGCTTGGATTGAATGGCCTGAAAACCGGCTCCAAGGGGATCCTGCTTTGGATTAATGAAGGAAAAAATTCTTTCTATTCTGTAGCTGGCCTGGAAAAGGTAAAACATAAAGACTGCACTCGAAGCGATCCCCAGATAAATCAAGTGTTTCAGTTTGACTCCCCCAATGTAAAGCATGACCGTGCTGAGGGTGAGAATGAGTAAAGCCGTGCCGTAATCGGGCTCTTTGAGGATAAGGAGGACAAAGAGACCGAGGACGGTGAGTGGGAGGACAAGAGTTTGCCATTCTCCGATTTTGTCCTGCTTGCTGGAAAAATAGAAAGCAAAAAAGAGGATAAGACTGATTTTTGCGAGCTCCGATGGTTGAAACCGGATCCCGGAAAAAATGATCCAACGGTTGGTGTTTCCTATAGCCGGCATGATAAAACAGAGGGCTAAAAGTCCCAGGGATAAGAGCAGGAGACCGTAGATGAAATATGGATCTTGATAGAAGAGTTTTTTGACTGCAAGCATGATAATGAGGAGGATTATTCCTAATCCTGCACCAATAATCTGATTGATTAAAAAATGGAAGGAATTCTGGTATTTTTCGTTGGCTAGAATGGCTGTAGA
>JAZFSR010000356.1:0-2227 GCA_036446295.1 Candidatus Aminicenantaceae bacterium | reverse complement strand
CTGTAATAAATTCAATTAGTGGATTCTCTATCTCTTGACGTTATCGTACGAATCCCATTGGTTTTCATGGGTTTTAGATCATATCATCAAGTTGTTGATGTTTTTTACTTGACTCGTAAGCAAGTATCCCATAATATTGCTATGGGATACGTAGTATGTTGTCAAGGTTTCCATAATGAAGCACGAAGAATTCTTTCGAAAACATCCGGTGTTCACCGCCGAGGAGTTGACTAAACATCTGTCAACCTCTGGAGAAGTCGGTCCAAGGACCCAGGAAGCACTGCTATCCTATCACAAAAAAAGGGGACGGATCGTAACTATACGCCGCGGGTTATATGCCGTTATTCCACCCGGAGCTGACCCTGACTCGTTTCCGGTTGACCTTGTTCTCATAGCCGCAAAGTTGACCAAAGATGCGGTTCTTTCACACCATACAGCACTTGAATTCCATGGGCGGGCCTACTCACTCTATGAGCATTTCACCTATTCTGCATACCGTCCACTGAAGCAAGTCACATTTCGATCCCATGTTTACAGGGGTGTAAAGTTTCCGAAGGCTTTACATCTTACAGGGCAAGAGAATTATGGTGTTTCAATCCTGGACAAGGCCGGTTTGAATGTCCGGGTTACAAGCCTGGAACGGACACTGGTGGATGTTTTTAATAGGCCGGACATCTCAGGAAGCTGGGAGGAGATCTGGCGGTCCCTGGAAACCATTGAGTTTTTCGACCTAGATAAAGTGGTGGAATATGTGTATTTGCTTAAAAATGCTACAACAGCCATGAAAGTGGGATTTTTCTTAGAACAAAACCGTGAATCTCTTATGGTTGAGGATCGCTTCCTTGATCCTCTCCAGGATCTGCGGCCAGGTCAACCGCATTATCTGGATCGCCGCAAACGGGAATCTGGTCGTCTGATATCAAAATGGAATCTGATAATACCTGTAGAAATACTCGAACGGACTTGGGGTGAGGTCTTGTGATAATATCATTTGAAAAACTATCAGCAATAGCTGAAGAGACTGGATTCAGGGAAGAGGTAATCGAAAAAGCCCTCCATTTACTGAATCTCTTGAATACCCTGAACTCACACCCGATTCTTAAGGGTAAATGGATTTTAAAAGGTGGGACTGCCCTGAATCTTTTTGAGATGGATATGCCCAGATTATCGGTAGATATTGACCTAAATTATATTGGAGATCTTAATAGTGAGGAGATGTTGGCAAATAGACCCAAGGTTGAGAAGGCAATTCAAGCTGTCTTTTCCCGAGAAGGTTTCACAATCAAAAGAGTGCCCACTGAGCACGCCGGCGGAAAGTGGAGACTAAAATACCAGACTTCGTCCGGGCAATCAGGTAACCTCGAAGTTGATTTTAATTTTATGTTCAGACTGCCGCTTTGGGATCTCCGCCATGCGGACTCTCATTCACTTGGGGATTTCCAAGCTGAAAATATTCCCATTCTTGATCTGCACGAACTCGCTGCCGGAAAGCTATCAGCCTTAATGTCTCGAGGGCAAGCACGAGATTTATATGACAGTATAAAGATTTTCAGATTGGACAATCTTGATTACAACCGGCTTCGCCTGGGATTCGTCGTTTATGGAGCCATGAATCGCAAAGACTGGAGAAAGGTTTCTATTGATGATATAAACTTTGATCCAATTGATTTGAAAAGGCAGTTGTTCCCCATGTTGCGTATGGATGGCGTGGAATTCCAGGCTGATCCAGAGGAATATGGTGCCCATTTGGTAGAAGAATGTCGAAAAGACTTGTCTTTCGTTTTACCCTTTACGGAATCCGAAAGGAAATTCCTTGATCTGTTGCTAGACAAAGGAGAAATCGACGCGACGATCCTGACTACTAATCCAGCACTTCAACAGCGTATCCAAAAACAACCGTTACTGGAGTGGAAAGCTCTCAACGTCAAACGGCATAAAGGATTGTCTTGATGGATTGAATCTTATATGGCTGTATTGCTTGAAGAAGATTTACTGGACGAAGCGTTTGACACTTTCATTGCTCTATCTTCTATCATTTTATTCAATGACAAATGATCGGGGATAAAACCATAAACCAATTTCATATTTAGAGCCTGTCCGACATGCCGGAGCACATTAAGGGTCACGGACCCATTTTTCTCACGGTCTTCAATCTCCCAAACACTTTGAGAAGTAATGGACATATATATCCCAAGTTGCCTTAATGACATGTTCAATGCTTTCCGGA
>JAZFSR010000355.1:0-2093 GCA_036446295.1 Candidatus Aminicenantaceae bacterium | reverse complement strand
AGCTCTTTGATGTGATCATACTGGATGTGGTTTTACCCGGGATGTCGGGATTTGAGTTTTTAAGAGGAATCCGTAAGGAAGAGAACAATACGCCGGTTCTCATGCTGACCGTTCAGAGTGAAGTCGCATCACGGTTAAAGGCTTTCGACAGGGGCGTGGATGACTATATGGTTAAGCCTTTTAATATGTCGGAGCTTTCCGCAAGAGTAAAAGCTCTTATACGGAGAAGCCAGGAGGAAAGGCGTCTTCCTGCGGGTGAATTCCTCGTTATAAACGGGCACAGGATAAACACTTTAACTCGCGCCAGTGAGAGCCAATCGGGGAGTGTCTCCCTCTCTGAAAAAGAGGTCAATTTCTTGATTTATCTTACCTCCCATCCCCATGAAATTTTGACAAGAGCGGACATTCTTGAAGAAGTCTGGGGGATGGATGTGGCTCCGACTCCCCGCACGGTCGATAACTTTATTTTAAAGTTCCGGAGGCTTTTCGAGAACAATCCCGATAAACCCAAGTTTTTTATTTCAGTGAGAAACAAGGGCTATAGGTTCGAAAAATAAATCTTCCTCATCTCTATATTCCTTTCCCCCCCCCGCCTTATGTCATGGGATTGTCATGGATAATTGTTAAGTAAACGGGGATTCTCTATAACTAAAATATATATATTTAATACTGGAGGCTATTATGTTTAACGTCAAAATGTTTAAGTTCTTATCCTCGTTTCTGTTGATTTTTGCAATGGCGGTGGGGAGTCCGTCTTTATTTTCTTTGGACAATTCCCAGAAAGCCCAGAAGAAAAAACAAGTAAAGACTGAGAAGAAAAAGGAAGAAAAAAAAGAGGAAAAAATTACTGAAAATACTGTGATTCATAATGAAATTACGGTAACAGCCACACGGCCCGAAGTTTCGGTATTTGATTCTCCTAAACCGGTAACGGTTCTCAGTGAGACAAAAATACGGCAGCGGGCTCCCAATAATATTTCAGAACTCCTGCCTGAAACACCGGGTGCGGATATGGTTGGAGTGGGGGCAAATCAGAGCCGTCCGGTCATTCGCGGACTCAGGGGGCAGCGGATCCTTCTTCTCTCTGACGGAATCCGTTTGAGCAATTCGCGGCGGACGCAGGCCTTTGGGGAGATTCCCGGCCTTGTGGATGTTTCCGGATTGGCGCGGGTGGAAATCGTCCGCGGCCCGGCTTCGGTTCTCTATGGATCCGAGGCGATCGGGGGGGTCATCAACATGATCTCAAGCTTTCCCGACTTTCGTTTGGATAAAAGCCATTTTTCCGGAAATCTGGGATACAGGTACAGCTCTGCCGACAGCCAGAATAAAGGATATGTAAATTTTAACGGCAATGTCCGGAATTTAAGCTTCATGCTCAGCGGGTCCTATCGTGAGGCCAATGATTACACGGCGCCAGCCGGCGACTTTGGGAACATCTCCCTTTCGGACAGCACTCCGGTCATTGACACGGGGGTTAAGGATTACAATCTGAACTTCTATGTCAGTTACAGATTTTCCGAATCCAATGATATCTCCTTAAGATATGAAAATTATGATGCCCGGGATGCCGGCTTCGGTTATGTCGATCCCGCGGTGTATTCCCCGGGTGATCCGACAATAAAACTGACATATCCCGAACAAACACTGAAAAAGTTTTCTCTTAAATATGAAAACACAGCGCTTAATTTCGTTTTGGCCGATAGGATAAGTTTTATCGGTTATCAGATGACAAATGCCCGCACCTTTGAAACAGACATCGACATCGCTTTCTTCCCGGGGGCAGGGCTCACTATCAATTCCAGTAATTTCACGGATGTCCAAACCATCGGATCACGGCTGGAACTTACAAAAGTCCTTTTTAAGAAACACATCGTTACGTACGGATTTGAATTTTACCGGGACAGTTCCGCCAATACGGATATAAATACACAGACGATGTATGGATTTGGTCCTCCCATGGTCACTGTCGACACGATCTCCAAGGTGCCGAATGCCAGTTATCAGAGCCTCGGCGTATTTGTGCAGGACAATATTTCTCTCTTTCCAAGGTCGACTCTTATCCTTGGAATGAGATACCAGAGTATCCACGCTAA
>JAZFSR010000354.1:0-2133 GCA_036446295.1 Candidatus Aminicenantaceae bacterium | reverse complement strand
TCAGAATCTCCGGGATGTCCTCAAATTCGATTTCGATTCTTTTTTCGTTGGCATACTCTCCGATAACTTCATCGTTTCCCGCAAAGAAATAGGTGATTATTTTAGGTTCGAATTCTTCAAGCTGAGAAATATCGGGAAGATTCTGCATGATGGCTTTGTATACACCGATGGCCACTCCGGATCCTATGACCGCAAATCCTAAAAAGACAAAAAAAGCTGTCTTCAGAATCCTCTTCCAGCTCAGTTTCTTCAAACTGATTTTTTTCAACACAGGTTTTTTTATCTTGATAATCAATCTTTTTTTCTCAGCCATTACTTTAAATATATAAAAATTTGTCTATGTATTTCAATACGACAGAGCAAATATTTTTGCTTATCTCCTCAGGAGTTTTTTCGCTGTTTATATGAAAGATGTTCTCGCCCTCAAAGCGACTATATTCTTTTCTCACCTCAACAAGGTAATCTAAACGCTCAAAAAGTAAGTCTTTGTTCTTTCTATCTTGAATACGGTGGAGCGCTCTTCCCGCATCCACGTCTAGAATAAAAACCAGGTCAGGACGGATAGCGAATTTTTCATTCAAAAGGCGGATTTTTTCCACATCAAGGCCTTTAGCTCCCTGGTAAGCCATGGTTGAAAAATAATATCTGTCCAAGAGAACAATTTTATTCTTGGCCAGAGCCGGTCTTAAATTTTTTTGGACATTATCTTTACGGTCATTCACAAAGAGCTCCAGCTCTTCTTCAGGAGAGAGAGAATCAGGAAAAGCCGCTTTTTCTTTTATCTTTTGCCCCCAGGGGCCGTGGGAAGGCTCCCTGAAAACGACAACATCCAGCCCTTTGTCATCCAGGATATTCCGGAGAATTTGAATCTGAGTCGATTTTCCCGATCCATCTATGCCTTCAAAAACAATTAAAATACCTTTTTTCACTTTCATATTAAAAAAATCGCTGATTTCTCAAAATATTGATTATATGCCACTCTGCCCTGTCGTGCAAGATGCAACTTTTTTTTGCGTTATGAGTTCTTAAAATGTTGAATTCATTGAAATTTTAGCACGAGTATGCTAATTTAAAAGTACCTTAAAAGAGGATTGAAAAATGAAAAAAACTTTAGTGATTGCCGGAATTAGTTTTATCGCAGGTCTGTTTCTTGCAGGCCTTATTTTTGTTTATTTCCCTGAAAAAAACGTGCAAGCCTCAAACTGGGAAGAACCTTTTTCCTCAACTCTTTCTTCAAATCTCTATGCCGCTCCTTCGTTACAAGCTCAGGCAGGATTGGATTTTGCAGATATCGCCGAAAAAGTCGGCCCTACCGTTGTCAGAATCGAAGCTGACAAATTAGAGAAAAGACAAAGAAGGGGTTATTTCGAAAATTCACCTTCCGATAACTTCTGGGATAGATTTTTCGGAAACCCTAGAGAGCAGGAATATAGATCCACTGCGAGTGGAACAGGTTTTTTTATAAGTAAAGACGGATACATATTGACCAATAATCACATCGTGGAAAATGCCATAAAAATTAAAGTGACATCTCTTCAGGGAGACGAATATTCTGCAGAACTCATCGGAACGGACCCAAAAACAGATATCGCCCTATTGAAGATTAAAGGCAATAACTTTTCCTATGTCAACCTTGGAAATTCTGAGCAGCTCAGGGTTGGAGAGTGGGTTCTGGCCATCGGAAATCCCCTTGGATTTGCTCATACGGTAACGGCCGGTATCGTCAGTGCCAAAGGCCGTCAGCTTTCACAAGATCCAGGACTTCCCTACCAGGATTTTATCCAGACGGATGCGGCCATAAACAGGGGAAACAGCGGCGGTCCTTTGGTCAATATGCAGGGCGAAGTTGTGGGCATCACGAGTATGATCTATACTCCGACCGGAGGCAATATTGGAATCGGCTTTGCCATCCCCTCAGATCTCACGAAAAAAATTGTCGCCCAACTCAAAGAGACCGGCAAAGTGGTCCGGGGATATCTTGGAATCAGACTGCCTCTAGAAGATATCGACGATAAACTCAAAGAAGTCCTTAACCTCAAATCAAAGGAAGGCGCTATGATCTATTCTGTCGAATCCGGAGCTCCGGCCGACAAAGCCGGCCTTCAACGCCTTGATGTCATTATAGAAATCAAC
>JAZFSR010000353.1:0-2062 GCA_036446295.1 Candidatus Aminicenantaceae bacterium | reverse complement strand
CTTGAGACAGGAGAATAATCCCGCCGATAAAAAACAAAACAGTCAAGATAAGAATGATTTTTGTTTTCATTTTGCATGCTCAAATGTGAGTTGAATTTCGAGATAGTCATAGGCATAGGCCTGAGGAAGAGGAGCAAACGGCCCTGCGAGAAAAATGGCCCGGGTGGCGGAGCGATCGAGGGCAGCGCTCCCGCTAAATCCGATGACCTTTAAATCACCGATATGACCATTACTGTAGATCTTGAAAAAGACCGTTGTGAACAGTTCCTCAGCTCCTGAGTAGGATTTTAACCAATACTGAGAGATTTTGTCGGTAACATGCCGGGGATAATAGGTAAAGGGGAAGTTGGACAGGCCAATTTGTGATTCGAATCCGGAACCTGTTCCTTCTCCACCTCCCTGACCCCCGCCGATCCCGATTTTTAAACCGGAACCACTCCCTTGTGCTGCTGAGGCCGGTGTTTGCTCCGGTTTTTTAGGCGTTGGTTTTGTCTGCTTCTCAATGACCGTCTTTTTCTCCCGTTTGGGTTTTTCTACGGGAAACCGGAGTGAAGACGTGTTCTGTTCTTCCATCTTCTGCAGCGTGGTGAGGTCCGCCAAGCTCTCCCTTTTTTGAACGGCCGTCTCGGTCACTTCCTCCTGAATCGGCGTTTTGAGGCTGACGCTTTCGGAAGCCCCTCCTCCGCCACCCGGGACGGAAAAGACAGAGACATAATGGATCATTTTTTTGCTTTTAGGGATGTGGATGTATGGGGAGACCAGGAGGAGGATAAAGAGCGACACATGGACAGTGATAGAGAAAACGATGGCCTTTTTAAAGCGTTCGCTGTCAGATTTCATGGCGATCACGGTCATGGATTGTCTCTATATTCTTTTTCCAGCTCCTTTGGATCGGTGATGAGCCCGATGCGCTCGATTCCTGCTTTATTGATGATATCCATAACATGGATCACAAATCCAAATGGAAGATCCTTGTCCCCCCTGAGATAAACGACTTTATTCTCCTGTCCCATGAAGTATGCTTTCAGTTTTTCTTCGAGAAGCATTTGGTTGATGATCGTGTCTTCCATGTGGATGAACATGTCCTTGGTGATGGTGATTGTCAGGCCTTCTTCGGAGGGGGCCGACTGGGTTTCTGCCTGGGGGAGATTGACGCCTATACCCGATTTCATCATGGGGGCCGTGACCATAAAGATGATGAGAAGAACAAGCATGACATCGACTAGAGGAGTGACATTAATTTCACTGAGGGACGTGCCCACATTTTTTTGACTTATTCGTTGAAATTTAAATGCCATAGAGTCTTTCTATGATGTTAAGAAATTCGAGGGAAAAGTCCTCCATCTGAGTGATCACGTTTTTGATCCGCTGGAGGTAGAGGTTGTAAAAAACCACTGCCGGAATGGCCGCGAATAAGCCGAGGGCTGTGGCGATCAGGGCCTCTGCGATTCCGGGAGCGACCGTATCAAGAGTGGCGACCTTCATCACTCCCAGTTGTGTGAAGGCGTTCATTATGCCCCAGACAGTTCCGAAAAGACCGATGAAAGGAGTCACGCTTCCCGTTGTGGCCAGGAACATCATCATTTTTTCCAGCCTGGAAATCTCTCCGTTGGATGCCCTGATGAGGGCACGGTTGAGACTTTCCAATTTTGTCGGGGTGATGCTGGGTTGAGGATTCCCCTTACTCAAATAGGCCAATTCTCGATATCCTGCTTGGAAGAGGACCGCCTGGGAACTTCCCTTATACTTTTTGGCTGCCTCGTTGACTTCACTCAAATTCTGGCTTTTTCGAAAAACTTCTAAAAATTTCTCAGATTGCCTGGAGGCTGTTTTGAGTGTGTTTCTTTTGAAATAGATGACGGCCCAAGAAAAAACCGAAAAGAACAAAAGGATGATAAGAACCCCTTGGACAACCGGACTGGCTTGCAAAATAAGTTTAAAAAAATTCATTGTTTTACTGCAAAAAAAGTAGCATATACCAGGCGTAAAGTCAAATTATTCCAGGCATCAGGAAGCATCAAAGTTAATACGAAAGATGTGAAGTTTATGTTTAGCCGAAAAC
>JAZFSR010000352.1:0-3894 GCA_036446295.1 Candidatus Aminicenantaceae bacterium | reverse complement strand
CAGCGCCTGGGGTACAAAAATCTCAGCGCAGGACCAGCCACCTCTATGTATGATGACCACGTCCCGTTCCTTGGAGTGGGGATTCCATCTCTTGATATTATCGATTTCGATTACGGGCCCAATAATTCTTTCTGGCATACGGAAAAAGACACAGCAGAAAATGTGTCCGTAAATAGTATTTTCAAGGTTGTCCAGGTTGTCGCCTGCATGCTGGAAACATTAGAGAGACAACAAAAATAATCAAAATTATCAATGTCTGACATTGATAATTAGAAACGCCAGAGATAGGAAAACTTAAAGAAAAAGCCGCGTTTGGTTTCCATGAACCGGTCGCTTCCGATATAGTCCTGTCCCGTCCACTCCAATTTCTCCATTGCAGAGCCATACCCGATGTGGAAGACAGTCCCCGGGATGTAGGTGAATGAGGCCAGCAAGTCTGCGGTCAAACGTTCGTTAAAACTGTTGTATTCCACTATCCCCCTGAGAAACAGATACTTATTTATCTGAAAAGTGTTCAGGCTGCGGATTATGGTGTAGTCATAGAGCTTTTCCTTATCCGTTTTACGGAAAAAGTCCACATAAGTAAGGGACAGAACGAAACTGAGCTTTTCAATAGGCTGGAATTGAACTGAACTGCCTAACCGGTTTCCATACCCTTGAAATGGATTCTCCGGATCGTAGAAAATGGATCCTGTATTCCGGAAAAATAGGCTCATGAATACCTGTTTGGTGATCTGTGATTCTCCCCGGAAGCCGAATCCACTTAGGTCGAACCTCTGCCCTGCAAAGACTTCGTTAGCAAGGAGGGTGTCAAAACGGACCTGTGTATTCCCTGGAAACCAAAAGCGGAGAACCAAGACGTTGACCGTTTCGAACATGTCGTAAATTGTGTCATAGATGTGGTAACTCCAGTAAAAGGGTTCGATTCGTTGAATAAATTCTGATTTGGGATAGAACCGGTACATGGCAAAGGCGGACAGCCGTCTCAATCCTGTCCGTGTAATGAAACCGGTATCCACCTCGAAATTTTCGGAGATGTCCTGGTATCCGAGATCCAGGACAAACTTGCGGTTTCCGAACTGATAATTCAAACCCAGGGCATGCCCGGCATCTGTCCCTTCAGTGCCGTCCCTCTGAGTGAAGGAACCAAAAATATGATAGGAGGCCATAGATGTGCCGGAAAGGCGAAAACGGCCGTCCGAACCGACAACGCGGTTAAAACCCTCTCCGTATTCCTTTCCAGTGTAAAAACCTCCCAGGTAGGAATCCTCTTTTAGGGCATATTTGTAGCGGACGATTGTAAAATCCGGGTGCTCATCAATCATATCACCCGGCAGGTCATCATTGGCATAGAGAGCAGCTATCGTATTTTTGCGGCCGAGTTTGCCAGACAGCTTGAAGCCGAAACGAGGATCAACGATTCTTCGCGTGTGAACCAACAAAGCCAGCGGCCCCTCTTCGACATTCCCTGCGAATTGGAATTGCTCATTGCCCTCGAGGAAAAATGGTCGTTTTTCCGGAAAAAATAGAGCATAGCGCAGGTTGACATCGACCTGTCCGGCATCAGATTCTACCTGGCTGAAATCCGGATTGTAGGTTGCATCCAGTGTCAGGTCGGAGGTGATTCCGACTTTTCCGGTCAAGCTGAAATCTGTCTGTTTTTCGTCTGTTTTCATTTCCCCGGCATTATGGGACTTTCTTGTGTTATGGGTGAGAGCCGGAATGAATTCAAACAGCCGTTTGTATTTCAAATCAGAGACCGAAATGATCTGAGATTGTTTAAGAAGGCTTCCCTCATCGGCAAACATGGGAGGGCTTGCTATGGTTTCGGAGGTTCGGGTGATCTTGCGGAAAAAAGATACACGCATGGGAATGGTTTCCCCCCCTGGAAAACGGATGCTTTGTAGGGGAATTCGGCACTCGACAGAGAATCCTTCCTCGTCAATTTGACCCTCACTGTACCAGACCATATCAAAAGTGGCTTCCACGTTTCCATCAGCGCTGATCATTCCGTCACCCTGGATTCCCAGGGGATTTAAGAAAAATCCGAATGCTTCCTGCATGGTACCGAAAGTATCAAGCATGATTGCAACGTAGTCATCCTGAAACATCCCGTCCCGGCTGCTGACTGAAGATTTTATTTTATTGGGCTCTGTATCAAAACCGCGAATTGCAAAATAGATGTTTTCCGAATCATAGGTCATATAGGCGACAGTTTTTTGACTCGGTTCTTTGCCGTAATCCGGTTTGATGGTTTTAAAGTTGTCAAACTTCAGGGCATCCTCCCATGCCGTTTCGTTTATTATCCCATCGATGACAGGAGGATTTTCAGTTTGCGGGACGGTCAAAGTGTCCTCGCCATACAGAGAGACTGAAGCAAATAATACTAGAATGATTGCAAAAGTAGTATGAATTTTACCCATTGAATGTTCCTTTTTTTAATATAAAACGAGATATAGAGCTTTATTCATTATATGTTGTCAACAGTAGTATAGACGTAATTTATTTTGGGAAAGTTGTCTCCAAAAAAGAAAAAATAAAATTTCTAAAGAAAATTTGTTTGACCCGGAAGGAACCCTGAAGAAACCGCTGAAACAAACGGTTCCCGAAAATCTTATTTTATTGTGTAAGTGCTCTTATTCCGGGGAGGCATTGTGTAGGCGTTGATCTGGCTTTCATTTCCGTTTTTTCCTACGGCACATACGCCAAATACAGATTCGTCAATTGTGACTTTCTCCAGTGTGTATTCTGAAACATTTCCCACAAAAACTTCATTTTCCCAAAAGGGAGCCGTGGTTTTTCTCCAATAGACCTTGTAGCCTGCCAGGTTGTCAGAAGAAACGGGATTCCATCGCAGCTGAGCGGAATAGCGATCCTCTCCCCGTCCTAAAAGGGCACGCCCTCTTTCGCTTGTTATGCTGGGAGAGGGAGGAGCGGAGGCCAGGGATGCTAGTATAGAGGCCACGATGCGGATATTCCGTGTGCAGTAATCCAGGTCCATGTTGTCCAGTGTGTCATTGGTTGTGTGCTGGCGGGAATAGTTTTCGTTGGCTTCCATCATGCGGATACCCGGCCAGCCTTCGAGAACAAAAGGTGTGTGATCGCCGCCCCGTCCGAAACGGTCTGCTCTGAAGATACAGTCGATCTCGGCCGAGGGAAAGTACTTCTCTCCGATTTTTTTTGCATACCGGGCCAGCTGCCTGGAGGAGGAATCTGCAGGTCCCGCCGAGAAAACACGCATGCGTTTATTGTCGATAAAACCGTTTCCGCTTTCAATATTTCCGATCATGTCCAGTGTGATCACACCAGCGATGGCTTTTCCCTCTTCTTTTAACCGTGCGGCCATAAGCGTACTGCCGACAAGCCCCACTTCCTCACCGGCGAATGCGGCAAAGTAAATCGTTGCATCAAATTCAAAGCGGCTGAAAGTACGCGCCATCTCTATAAGAGCCGCCACTCCCGAACTATCATCATTGACACCTGTGGCAGGATTATCATAACTATCCTTGGGGAACTGATCTCCTATCTTCCGGGCGTAAGAATCGTAATGTGCATTGACAAGAAAAATCCTTTCCGGTTCACCCGAAAGTCGTCCGGGCAGTATGGCAACGACATTGCGCATGGTCACGTCTCTGTTGATGCGTCTTTGCGGAGGAAGTTCGTAGGTGTCGAAAAAAACTTTAAGCTTAGGGCTTAAACTAGAGAATATTTCATGGATCCAATCGGCAGTCGCTTTTATCCCGAATCCTTCTTTGTCCGAGGAGAACTCATGCCGTGTTTGGAAAGATTCCAGTTTTATGAGGATGCTTTCAACATTTTCTTTAGATATGTCCCTTATGATGTTTTCGATATCAGTGGGTGGGATGGCATTTGCAGACTGCATCAAAAGAATGA
>JAZFSR010000351.1:0-4307 GCA_036446295.1 Candidatus Aminicenantaceae bacterium | reverse complement strand
CGTAACTTTTCTTTTTTTATTATAGTGTTCATGAAATAGTTCTTTACTTTTCCTCTGTTTATTTTAACATAGAGGAGAAAAATTACGAGGAGACGGACATGAATAAAAGAAAATTTGCACTTTTGTCAGTCGTTATTTTTTGCTGTCTTGTTTCATCTTTAGTCATGGGGCAGCGCAGACAGAGAGAATATACGGATGAAGAGAAAATTCTTCAGAGTGTACACGGCATTTCCAGCCACACCCTCTATGATTATATCGTAGAGCTGACAGATGATAAATATGAGGGGCGGTTGACAGGAACCGAAGGCTACAATGCCAGTGCCCGGTGGGTGGCTTCTTTGTTTAAAAAATGGGGCATCTCTCCGGCGGGGGACAATGTGACATATCTCCAGGCTTTCCCCAATCCTTATACGTTGGTCTTCCCAGGCTGTGAGGTCTTCATGAATGTCCCTGTGGAGGGATCCACGATAAAAAAACACTACCTTTACGAAGAGGAATTTATTCCCGGATCCACCTCCGCTTCAGGGGAGATTACGGCGGACGTTGTCTATGTCGGATACGGTGTGACGGCGCCGGAGTTAGGATATGATGAGTATGAGGGAATGGATGTCAAAGGCAAAATTGTTCTTATGGAAAGAGAGGTTCCTGTATCGACAAATGATGCCGAGTTGTTCAAAAAATGGCGCCCTTATTCGTTTCATCAATACAAATTAGAAAATGCGGTCGCCCATGGAGCCATCGGGATGCTCTATAACTATGGGCCGATCAGCAATCCAAACAATGCCTACGAAAACAGTTTTATCTATTCTCATGTGGGGACTGCCGTTGTCCAGGATGTGTTTGCTGGCACCGGACGTACGCATGGAGATGTTGTAAGTGTAATCAGGAAGACTCTAAAACCCCAATCTTTTATCACAGGGAAAAATTTCACCATCGTAAACAAGACCGAGCACCATGCCGACGGTATTGGCTACAATGTCATTGGGCTCCTCGAGGGATCCGATCCCGAACTCAAAGACGAAGTCATCATCCTTGGAGGCCATCTCGACCATCTGGGGCGGTGTTATGAGATAATGCCCGGAGCCAATGACAATGCTTCAGCCGTGGCCGTCATTTTGGGAGTGGCCGAAGCGCTGTCCAAATCTCCGATTAAACCCAAACGCTCTGTTTTGTTCCTGTGTTTCGGTGCGGAAGAACAGGCTGTGGCCGGGTCTGAATTCTATGTGAAAAATCCTATTTTTCCTCTGGAAAAAACCGTCGCCCTCATCAACATGGACGGAGTGGGAGCTGGATATCGGATCAATGCTCTGGCTGCCGAAAATTATCCCGAATTCTGGGGATATCTTAACAAGGCCAATGAAAAATATATTCACCGCATTATGAATCCCAGCTATTTTGCAAATATTGCCCGTCCGAGACTGGATGCGGCGCGTTTCATGTGGGCCGATGTCCCTACCATTTCTCTCAGTGTGAGCGGCTCACGATCTTACTATCACATTACCAAGGATAATCTCGATATTATCACACCTGAAATTTTAGAAGACCTGGCTCAACTCCTCTTTTTGACTGTTTTGGATATGGGTAATCAGAGTTCTTTGGATTTCAGGACATCCAAATGACGGCTGTGAGATTCCACGTTCCAACTAGAATTGTTTTCGGAAATGGAGTGATGTCCCATCTCAAAGCCATCATAAAAACGGAAATTGGGGCCTCATCTTTTTTTCTTGTCACCGATGAAGGCATCGTTAAATCCGGGATTGCCGAAAGAGTCATAGGCCAGTTATCCAATGTAACTGTCTTTGATGAGGTTGAGCAAAATCCCAAAAATGGCACTATCGATAGGGCTGGAGAAATGGTCCGTGCAGCCCAACCCGACCTCATCATCGGACTTGGGGGAGGAAGTGCTCTGGATGCGGCCAAATCCATCGCTCTTCTGGCAAAAAATCCGGGAAAAATCGAAGACTACGAGGGGAAGGCCCGGTACACACAATCTCCTCTTCCTGTCCTGGCCGTACCTACAACCTGCGGCACAGGCAGTGAGGTCACTTGGGTATCGGTGATCACTCATACCACAAGACAGTTTAAAATGAGCATCAAAGGCCCTGAGATGTTTCCGGCCGCAGCTGTTGTGGATCCGGATTTACTTTTGACTCTCCCCCCAAGTTTAGTGGCTTCAACAGGGTTGGATGCACTCACACATGCAGTGGAAGCTTTCACCGTTAAGCCGGCCACCTTTCTTACGGATTATATAGCCCTTGAAGCCCTCAGACTTATCCTCAATTCTATCGAAGGGGCCTATCAAGATATCAAGGGCAACTCGACGGCCAGGGAAGAGATTATGAAGGGGAGCCTTGTGGCCGGTTTGGCTTTCGGCAATTCGGATGTGGGGGGAGTTCACTGCCTTTCAGAATCCGTGGGGGCTATTCTGGATACTCCCCATGGGGTAGCCAACTCCATTTTCCTCCCTTTTGTGATGGAGTTTAATCTTCCGGTTGCAGCCAAAAAATACGCAGAAATTGCACACATGGCTGGGCTTTCAGAAAAAGATGAGTTGTCTTCGGCTGAAGCGCTGATCCGGAGAATTAAGGGTCTTGCCCGCAGTCTGGGTATCCCTACCTTTCGAGAGACGGGCGTCCAAGAAAGCCAATTGATGGAGATTGCCTTGAAGTCATTTGAGAACAATTCCAATCCCTCCAATCCTAGAGACGCCTCAGTTGAAGACTATCTGGACATTCTGCAAAAAGCGTATGCAATAAAGTAAATTTTTCTAACCCGGACTGGATCACTAAAGGATGCGGACTAGACCCATTTGAGAATCTCCCGCAGCTGCTCGGATTTGAGCCATAGTTTTGGTCCGAATCGCAGCGTTACGGTCCTCTTCTCGTCGAGAATACGCCTGATTTCAGTGGAGAGGATCCTCAATCGGTCATAGGTGAAAACATCAAAATTATGTTGTTTGGCTAAAGAGGATTTCCAATATCCGGTAATAAAAAGAAGGGATTCGGGAGCGTATTCTTCTGGAGGTGCTAGAGTTCTTTTTATGATTTCCGGTGTGAAAAGAGTGGTTTTTCCATTGAGAATATCCATTATTAAAGAGAGAGGTTCTATATATTTTTTTGAAGGCAAAGGGCCGATTCTGTAATGATGATCCGGTTTTTGACTAAATTGCTTAAGATCTCTTGTTGAAAAGACGGGGCCTTCATTGGATAAGCGGAGAGCAATGTTGAAGGAGGGAGCCAGCACTTTTATCTCATCCGATTTCAAACACGGCTCCTTTTGTGGGATCACTGTGTGTCGCCTGGCAGTCGAGGACAAGGACTTCGAGGCCATTGAGGGATTTGTTTTTTCTTTTCATTAGATAGGTGATTTCCAGAATTCCTGAATAATTCGTCTCATGTGTATGTTGCTTCCGACACAGTGCGGCTGCCATTCCTTTGGAAAAAGAGAATTGTTCCCCTATCCTTTTCTGAGCGAATGACTCGACCGGCCGCTTGAAACACACGGTTTATGCCAGGATAAAGATACGCATACTGGAACCCCGGTTCATTGTGGCTCGTGAAAAAATAGCATCTTGGGCTTCCGGCAGACGGTCATAGTAACCTCGTGCAAATAGACACTCATCACCGGTGCATTTTTTCTCGGGATTAAAGCAAATTTTTTCTTTAGCTGTCAGAGTCACAGATTTGATTCTTAACCCTTTTGCGCCAAGTTCGGCCAGAGTTCAATTTTATCCAGCCATTCCAGGTACATAGCGGTGGTGGTCTGAAGGAAGATGTTCAGTTCTTCAGCCTTAAACTGTTGATTAAGAATTTTTGTCTCCTGGGTTTCGAGCTGGAAATACGTGAGCTGGATATGAAGTTCACTGAGCTGGCGCTTGTATGCAAATATGGCCGCATATATTTTGACTTGTGCCCAGTGGAGAACACTGTTTTTTTCAATAAAATTTTCGAGTTCTGTGGTCGATGTTTTGATTTCTTCGATGACAACTTGATCCTCTTTTTCATAGATTCCATCAATGCGCCCCTGAACATGGAGAATGATGTTATCACTCTCCGCCTGATAGTCGACCCCGACTTCCGCCATATAAGATAAAGGTCGGGAGGATTGTATTTTTTGGTGAGCGCGGATGCCTTGGAGTCCGGTAAGCTTAGACAGTTGGCCGAAGGAGAAGAAGATGTCCCCCTGCCGGTAAAGATGATTGACCAGCTCTTTTACAGAAATATGGATGTGTCTTTTCAATGCTCTCAGCGATATATTGATCGTATGTTCACCATTTTGTACACCATATTAAAAATAAGGTCAAGTAC